>JAAYJI010000190.1 GCA_012523015.1 Candidatus Hydrogenedentota bacterium | reverse complement strand
TAATCTCAAAATCAGCGATGACACCGTCTTTCATGGGACGAATGGCGACAATATTGCCCGGCGTGCGGCCAATCATGTTTTTGGCTTCATTACCTACGGCACGCGCTTTGCCCGTATCTTTATTGATGGCGACCACGGAGGGTTCACTGAGTACGATACCTTGACCTTTAACATAAACTAAGGTGTTGGCGGTGCCAAGGTCAATAGCCATGTCATGGGAGAACATGCTGGGTAGATGACGCAATATTTTAAACACATCCGGGCCTTTCCTGGGATTGATTACCTGGTAGAATTGACAGACAGTACTACCCGCCTCAGTTGCCGGGACACAAGACGTGCTTCCACGCGTCAACATCTGTCTGTTGCAGGGCTTATTATAACAAAATTAAAATTCGAATCCCAATCCCGTTATTTCAACTGAAGCGCGGCTTCTTCCTTCTAAAACCTTGTATATTGGAGGATAGAGTCAAGCTTGATTGCATTTTCTTATTAGACTATATGAACGTGAAATATGGCTTGCTTGTGGGCAAAATATCAATCCTTTTGTCTCGACAGGGCAGCTTTTCCTCGAAAAGGCTTGCGTTTCGAGTTTGAAGCTACGGGCGGAAAATAGATGTTTCTTGTTTTTTTCAAGAAAATAGACTACCATATAAATGTCGAGGATGGCGTGGAAAAGAACGGCGAAGGAGCAGGAGTGCATCGCTTATGCAACGGGACTTAAACGCCCTATCAGAAGGACAATTCGATATCTTAGTCATTGGCGGAGGCATTGCAGGCATCTGTATCGCGCGGGATGCCGCGTTGCGTGGGCTGTCAGTGGCGCTTATCGATAAAGGCGATTTTGCAGCGGCAACGACGGCTGCCTCTTCCAAATTGATCCATGGCGGTCTTCGTTATCTCCAAAATCTGGAACTGAGCCTCGTCCGTGAGTCACTGCGGGAACGGCGCATTTGGTCGAATATCGCCCCCCACATGATCGCGCCGCTCACCTTTCTCATGCCCCTCTACGGCAAAGGAATCCGCAAGAAATTAATGCTTACGCTGGGACTCACCGCCTACGATTTGCTCGCCCATGATCGCAACCGTCTGGTAGATCCGGAAAAGAATATACCGGCACATCAAAGCCTGAACCGTGCGCAAACCATCGCCTTGGAGCCGGGCACGGAGACAGCGGATTTGCGGGGCGGCATCATCTTCTACGATTACCAGATGCACTTCCCCGAACGCCTCGCCTTGGCGTGCCTGCAAAGCGCCTGTGAAGCGGGCGCACAGGCCGCCAACTATGTGGAAGCCCATGAGCTGCTGCGCGAAGGGAATACGGTCATCGGTGCTCGGGTACGCAACAACCGCGAGCCCAGTCCTGACTTTACGATTCGTGCACGGATGATCGTGAATGCCACCGGACCTTGGGCCGATCTGCTCATGGATAATCTCTTGGAGACAGGCGGCGAGAAACGGCTGATCCGTTCAAAGGGAATCCATATTATCACGCGGCCCCTCACCCAAGGCCATGCCATTGCGGCGCAGACTTCACGGGGCCATTTCTTTATCCTTCCGTGGCGCGACTATTCCTTAATCGGCACGACAGACACGGTGTACCGCGGCGATCCTGACGGCTTCCGCGTCACAGAAAAAGATATTGTTGCCTTTGTCGAAGATATCAACGAAGCCTATCCTTCGGCGAAATTGAAGCGGCAGGATGTGATCTTCTTTTATGGCGGGCTCCGGCCTATTGTCGACCAAAGCAGCAAACCGACCAACGGTAACGGTGACGACAAAGACTCCTACAACGCCAGCCGCTCCGCTGAAATCGTGGATCATGAGATCGGTCATAGTATCTCCGGAATTATTACGGTCATTGGCGGGAAATGGACGACGGCACGATCGCTGGCGGAACAGGTAGTCGATCTGATCGTTGTGAAATTGGCTTCGAAACCCACGGCTTGCCAAAGTGAAAGCATACCCGTCTATGGCGGCAACATCGGCATTTTTACGCAATTTGTCGACAAGGTCACCAAAGAGTATCCGAATCTTGATCCCGCCCTTCTCCACCATCTCGCCGCCAACTATGGCAGTCAGATGGAGAAGATTCTTGCCCTCGCAGAAGCGGATCCGGCGCTCTATGAGAAAATGGATCCTCATCAGCCCACCATCGCAGCAGAAGTGATCTATGCCATTCGCGACGAAATGGCGCTGACACTGGAAGATGTGTTGTTTCGGCGGACGAACCTCGGCACCTGCGGCGCCCTCTCTGAGCAAACCTTGAAGAAGGTGCAAGAACAGATGAACGCCGTCTTAACCGTGTCTGACGAAGAACAACACCGCCAGTATGAACGTGTCCAGATGCACTACCAGCCCTCAGCGCGGATACGCGCCATTATCAACCCGCGCAGTTCCGCAGGCAAGACCTTGAAGCGCTGGTCGGAACTCTCCAAGCTCCTGTCCGAGTCACTCGACAAATTCGATGCCATATTCACCGACGGACCCAGGGCACCATGGCGGTTGACAGCGATAGCCTTGAATGACGGCGTAGACCAGATTATTGCGGTAGGCGGCGGCGGTACCATCAACGAAGTGGTCAATGGCTTCTTTGACCGGGGGCGGCCGATCAATCCCCAGGCCGAACTGAGCCTTATCAGCAGCGGTACGGGCTCGGATTTCCGCCGCACCTTTGCCTTGCCCATTGAACAAAAAGAACAAATCCAGCGCATCGTCGACGGCGAAGCGCGCGCCATCGATATTGGATTACTGTCTTACCGCGACGACGCCACCGGCAGTATCCGACAACGGTATTTTGATAATGTCGCCAGTTTCGGACTGAGCGGGCTCGTCGATAAAACGGTCAATCAACTGAGCTTCGCCAAACATTTCGGCGGTAAATTCGCCTTTCAATGGGGCACACTCAACGCGCTGTTGCGCTATAAAGGTCAACAAGTCCACTTGCGCATTGATGATCATTTCGATGAAATCCTCGATATCAATACGGTGGCCGTTTGCAATGGCCGCTACTTCGGCGGCGGCATGCACATCGCCCCCGAGGCAAAACCTGATGACGGACTCTTTGACGTGATCATCATTCGACAAGTTCCCCTATTCCAATTTATAAAGGGCTTTCCTTCCCTCTATAAAGGGAGACACCTTGAAAAGACACGCTATGTCTCCTTGGTGCGTGGCCGTAAAATTACGGCCGAACCGGTGAACCCCAATGATGAAATGCTCTTAGATGTGGATGGAGAAGCGCCGGGACGACTGCCCGCCACCTTTGAGATGATACCGAGGGGATTGCTTTTGCGCTATTAGACCCAACTGAAGGCGAAGAACAGCGCCTTATGGACAGAGACAGATTTCGACAATAACGATGCCCAAAACAAAGGGCATAGATGAGAAAGGACAGTCGCAATGAATAAGCTGGAATTGCGTTGGAACGGATGGGGATTACTGGATGCTCCCGATACACTCGGCGATAAAGCCGAGGATATATGGAAGTGGCTCGGCGCATATATGGGAGCGGGAACACTGCCCCATACGCCCGCCATACCTTTAGACGCGGTTGCACTGCCTCCCTCCCGCCTCAATGAGACACAGCTGCACGCCTTGCAAGCCATCGGCTCTGCAGAACAGGTGAAAACGGATCCTTTCGAACGCGCCTATCATGCGCGGGGCCGCAGTTACCATTAGCTCCTCTATTTTCGTGGAGGAAAGCTGGACACGGCTCCCGAGGCCGTGTTTTACCCGAAAACAGCGGCGGAGGTGGAACAACTTGTCGCTTATGCAGTGGAACATCGCGTGGCGCTCATCCCCTATGGCGGCGGTTCCAGTGTGGTCGGCGGCGTCACACCCCTCCATACGCAAACACAGCACGCCGTCATCACCGTAGATATGGCGTGTATGAACCAAGTGCTGACCATCGACAAAACAACTATGACCGCCCATGTACAAGCGGGCATCTACGGCCCGGCGTTGGAGGCAGCGCTCCAAGCGGAAGGGCTCACCCTGGGACATTATCCCCAGTCTTTCGAATACTCCACCTTAGGCGGTTGGATCGCCTCGCGTGGGGCGGGACACCAGTCCAACCGCTACGGGAAAGCGGAAGATTGGTTTATTGCCGCACAGATAGCCACACCCCTCGGTCTGTGGACGACCGAGCATTTCCCCAAATCCGCCGCAGGGCCGCAGTTGCGCGATTTACTGCCCGGATCAGAGGGCGCCTTCGGCATCATCACAGACGCTTGGATTCGTTTGTCGCCCCTGCCGGAAACGAAAGCCTACCGTGCCTATTTTTTTCAAGACTTTGAAAGGGGACTGCAGGGTGCCCGCGCCCTGCTCCAAGAAGGGGTGCATACGGCCATGATACGCCTCTCCGACGCCAACGAGACCTTTTTCTATAGTGTGCTTCACGGCGGCGCTGAGGTGGCGGAAAACGGGCCCATGGGCTTTTGCCTCATGTTGGTAGGCTTCGAAGGCATCGCCGATCAGGCCGCCCACGAACAAGCCCGGACAGCAGCGATTTTAGAGCGCTGCGGCGGCGCAGATATGGGCAGCGGGTTCGGTGAACTGTGGCTCAACACGCGCTTTGAAACGCCCTACCTGCGCGATCCCATGATGGATCACGGATTGGGAGTGGATACCATGGAAACGGCGATTGACTGGGCGCGGCTGCCCCGGCTCCATGAGCGCGCGAGTGCAGCACTGGAAAAAGCCCTCGCTGAAAATAATCCCAATCCCGGCGCGCCCGGCATTGCCATGGCACATCTCAGCCACAGTTACAGCCACGGCGCAAGTCTCTATTTCACCGTGGTCTTCCCTCGCAAAACGGATGCTGAAGTGGCGCAGTGGCTCGCCATCAAAAAGGCGGTGTCTGATGCCATCGTCGAGAATGGCGGCACCATTTCCCACCATCACGGCGTGGGCACAGATCATCTTCCGTGGTTAGCCGCGGAAAAGGGCATCTTGGGCATTGAGCTGCTCCAAGCCGTGAAGGCAAAGGTGGATCCCCACTATATTATGAACCCGGGCAAACTCCTGGAAATGCCTTAACCGACGGAAGAGGATTCTTCTGGGATAGCACGTTCCGACCAGGTGCCGTCCTCATAGAGCATGAGGGTGCCCCTGACCGTGTCGGGACAGACCTCCATTTGGATGAGGTGAAAGTGCCTGTTTTCTTCAACAATGCGGTGACTGAGAGGCGCGCCGCCGCCGGCGGTCAAGGTGTGACGCACACCGTCTCTCACCAACGTAGCATAGCCATGGATATGGGCATAGAAGACTTCATCAACGCCATGCTTGCATAGGAGCGCTTGAAATGCCTCTTCGTTTTTGGTGAAGCCACGCCGCCGCTCATCTTTGACAAAGCTCGCTTCGAAAAAGGCGGGCGGGATATGGGTAAACACAAATTTATGCTTACGCGCTGTTGCGAGTGCCTCTTCCAAAAAATGCAGGTCTTCGTCTGTCACATATTTCGCGTGGCAATTGTTGAAACCAATAAAAAGACAATCGTCGTAGACAAAGGAAAACTTATCGTCGCCATAGAGGGTTTTGAAGGCGGCATAATTCCGTCTGGGGCCCCGTTCGTGGTTGCCGGGAATGCAAAAGAGCGGCACCGTGCCCAGGTGCTTTTCAAAGACGCGCACGTGCTTTTGCAATAATTCGGAGGCTGTGCCGCCACGGACGATATCGCCCGTGTGAAAGACCATGACGGGGTTTAAACTGCCCGCTTTCTCGTACAAGATGCCCGCCATCTGTGTGTTGTTGCGCGTATCGCCCAAGACTACAAATTTCCAAGGACGGGGTTGCGCCGGTTCAGGCAGCGCTGCTTCCATCGCCTCGAAACGGTATGCCGCTTGTGCCGACAGCTTGGTCATCCATAAGTGATCGCGGATGATGTGGAAGACTTTGATCAGGGACAACAGGAAAATGCCGCCGCCCAAACACGCGAGGGCAGCCCAAAGATCTACACGCCATCCGAGCCAAAGCAACAGCAGGGAACAGACATAGAGCACTAAACGTTTTTTTCTAAACATAATGAGAAGAACAATCTCCTGGAAAGATCTATTCGAGCGGCGGCTCACCCTGAAGCGCAGCATCGTTGCCGAAGCAGACCCGCCGGCTTTGCGTGGATAAGGGCGTCTTGTACGTGTGTTTTTCAGTGCGACGTGAAACGCTGCAGCGGCCCCGCAGCAACGAGGCCGGCTGCGTCAACCTATAAGAATCACCTGTACTAGAAGAGCGACGGTGTAGAAACCAATTCCAGTTCCATCAGCTTCCGATGATTGTCTACACTGTAGAGTATGGCATGGTTACGCCAGATGTTGAAATCAACTTGGTACGATATGCTGCCTTTTTTTAGGATTTGATCCCAACGATTGTAAGACCAAGTAAACTCCGTGGTAAAGGTAATGCGGTCGCCTATAATGGTCTTTTCCACACCGCTGTTGTCGCGGTTGAAGGTCAATAGATGGGTTCCCAAAGGATTGTCGCTGACAATCTGCCACGTGCCGACTACAGGCGGATCAATAATGGGAATGCGACATCCTGAAAAGCCCATGATCATCACTACAACCAACAATCCTAAACACCACTTTTTAGTCATATTTCATTCCTTCTTTTAAATATTAAATTTTATGAACAACATATCTCCAGCAAACAAGCGCTATGGTAGCAAAAAGAAAAAATAAATACAAAGACAAATTACCGGTGAAATGGCTTGTGCCTAAACCTTGCCATCCTCCTCCTTGTACGATATAATGTTTTCCGTTCTTCGCTACCCGGAAACAAAAGGAAAGACTGCTTACACGAGGCTCTTGGAAGGTCGTATACCGACAACACCATTAGGATCATCGATACCCTGGGTTTCGATGACTCGGGAAACTTATTAGATGGCTAGTATCATCATCATGATCATCGCGGCATCCACTATTTTGGGCATTCAGCTGGGCACGCGCTATTGGCGGAACCGCCGTACCAAGGTCAGTTTCAATAAGGGAATGGAAGCCTCCACCGCCAAAGAGTATGATGCGGCGGTGCGTGCTTTCCGTAAATGTGTGCGCCTAGCGCCGCAATGGCTCTATGACCGCACGCTGATGGCAATCAGCCTGGCACACCGCGGTCAGGTCTCCGAAGCACTCAAAGAGATTGAAATGGTGGAAGCCTTTCAACCCCGTGAAGGCGATACCTGGGCGCTCATTGTCACCTTTTTTGTGTTGAGCATGCCTGAAAATGAAGAACGTGTTTTCGACGCGCTGGAACGGCTGGCAGCGCTGGACGCGCAGACCGCGAAAACCTTGATAGAACAGCCTTGCTTTTTACGATATAACGGATCACCGAAATTCATCGCCTTGAAAAAAACAACCGATACATCCCTACCCCCAACGCCGGCGGATGGGAATGCCAACTTTTAAAGATATAAGAGCCTTATCCATTCACGATCCGAAAAGAAGGAAATAATCGCTATGCGTTTTTTAATCAGTCTGAGCCTACTCTTCCACTTATGCAGTTTGGTTGCTCCGTACGCCTATACCGAAACAAACATTGCAGAGACCCCGCTCGTGGACTTTACAAAGGATGCCATCCCCGACTTTGTCCGCTTTAATTTCACGCAGCCCGTCGCAAAGGATGCAGAAAAAGGGCTAACGGTCCGTTTTGACCAGGCAGAATGGCCCAACCTATTCTTGCAAGCGCCGGAACAGAAATGGGATTGGTCTGATTTCGACGGCGTCGGCGTGCTGGTGTATAATCCCGCAAACGCGGCGGTGAACGTAACGCTGCGCCTGGATAACGAAGGGGCGGACGGCATGAACGCTTGTAATACCCTCTCCGACGCGGTGCCCGCTCAGCAAACATATCGTGTGCAAATGGCCTTTAAACGGACAAAGAGCAACGGCAAATTATGGGGCATGCGCGGGTTGCCGCCCGTTGAAATATCCTCGGGCAACGGTGACCCCTTGGATCTCAAAGCTATTACCGCCTTTCAACTCTTCCTTTCCCATCCCGAAGACCTGACGACGCTCTGCTTTAAAAAGATATTTTTGTATAAATGCGATGGCTCCGGAAACATCACGACCCAACTGCCCTTTATCGATACTTTCGGACAGTATAAACACGCAGACTGGCCCGGCAAACTCCATTCCGAAGAAGAACTCAAGAGCCGGCTCGAAGAAGAAGCTGCCGTGCTTGCTTCCGCAGCGCCCATGCCCGGACGGGATAAGTTCGGCGGCTGGGCAGACGGCCCCAAACGGGAAGCAACAGGCTGGTTCAGAACAGAAGAGGTGGACGGAAAATGGTGGCTCATCACCCCGGAAGGCACGCTCTTTTTCTCTTTAGGGATTGATTGTGTGGGTACGGGAGAATATACTTTTGTGGAGCAGCGGGATGCGTGGTTCGACTGGCTGCCCGACAAAGAGGACCCTCTCTTTGGGAAACTCTACGGACAGGTGAGACAAGCCCATAGCATGGCGGATCCCATTAATGGGACGGGCGCGATCTTCAACTTTTATGGCGCCAACCTGATCCGCAAATACGGGGAAATGTGGCGGGAACCGTGGCGCAACACTGTCTATAAACGGCTGCAGCATTGGGGTTTTAATACGGTCGCCAACTGGAGCCAGGCAGACATTGTCGAGCATAGCCCCCTCCCCTTCACCGCCTGTACCTCACTGGGGAACGTGCGATTGATCGAAGCCTCCCAAGGCTATTGGTCAAAAATTATCGATGTCTTTGATGAGTCCTTTGAAACGACGGTGGAAGCGGCAGTGGGCTATATTGCACAAAAATATGCGGACAACCCCTTGTGCATCGGCTATTTTGTTGACAATGAGCTGTCTTGGGAAGGCGTCGTCAACGGCGTCCTCGCAAGCACCCGGGAGCAGCCGGCGCGACAAGATTTCATCCAATTCTTGGAAGAACGCTACGAGACCATGGACGAGCTCAACAAGGCGTGGAAAACCGAATTCGACGGTTGGGACAACTTGCGCCGCCCCAAAAAAGCGAATAAAACAGCACAAGCCGATTTCGATGATTATTTACATCATTATGCAACGCGCTATTTCTCGGTCATCCAAGATGCGGTCAACCGGCTTGCGCCCAACCAATTGTATCTTGGCTGCCGCTTTTCGCTCGCCCCCGAACCGGTAGTCCGTGCTTGTGCGGAAATCATCGATGTAGTTTCCTTTAATCTCTACTACCGCAGCATCGCTTTAGACAAGTGGAACGGTGAGAATAAGCTTGGCAAACCCCTTATTATTGGGGAATTCCATTTTGGCGCCTTGGATCGGGGCATGTTCCACACCGGTCTCGTCAGCACGGAAAACCAAGCAGCGCGGGCACAGCACTACTACGATTATGTACAAAGCGTGATCGATCATCCCGGCTTTGTAGGCTGTCACTGGTTCCAGTTTGTTGATGAACCCGTTACAGGCCGCTGGCTCGACGGAGAAAATTATAACATCGGCTTCGTCGATGTGACGGATACCCCCTATCCCGAGCTGACCGCCGCCGCACAGGCTATCCATCGTGATGTCTATACAAAACGCTATGGTAAAGAATAGTACGCCCATTAAAGACGGCCTATACGCTTGATCAGATTCATATATAGATGAATCCTATCGCTTATGAATGGAGGGAAGCTTCGTCTCTTCGCGTGGCAGAAAGTCACGCCCGCCTTGCGAAAATATCGCCACAACCTAAAATCGAATATATCTATACGGTTTTGCCCGCTCTTCGACCTGTTGCAAAGTCTTGCATTTGATCCGGAACACACGTATACTAAAACTCATTGATTTGAGAATAGTTGTTGTGTATTGGTATGTCTACATTGGGAACGTGACATGATCAATTCCAAAACATGGGTCTTACAAATCACGATGGCGATGCGCATTGTACTGCTGTGTTTGCTGTGCAGTGTAGAAGAGGCGGCGAAATTCGATGGACTGTCTAAAGAAAGTCATAAACGAAACAACCATTCAACCAAATGGTATAAGCCCTTATCCATCGCTAAACAAGAGGGGACAAAATCCTTTTCGGCCGAGGCAAGTCCTCGCTACCTCTTCACACCGCAGCCCCAACTCCCTCACGGTGTTTCAAGACATATGCTCGAATATGGCTGGTGAAGGTGAAAGTTTTGCCGTAAGTTGCCGGCTAATGCGCGAGAGATCCTTCCCTTGAAGAGGCCTTTAACATTTCTCCTTGCCTGTTTGTTGCATCGGTACCAAAAAAGAGGATAGGATACCAAAAGAGAAAAATAGCATTGCAGCAATAGATTATAACTTCGTGCAGGTCCTGCCTGCCGTACAGAAACGAAGGAGTCTCGAAACGTGGAAAGCAACCTAATTTCAGCCCTGGAACTTGAATACAGTCCTGTTGTTTTGGAATGGACCAACGAAAAGCCTGAAGGGGCCATAGAGTTTGGTAAACAAAAATGGGGCTGCGTTATGTTTCATTTCGCCGCCGCATTAAAAGGACGTACGGCCGTCATGAGCAGAGAAACCTACGGGTGCCAAGGCGGCGGCGTCGGGATGGGCTCTGGAAATAACTACACGGCTTTCCCGGGCGGCTGTGAGTACTTCTACCGTTATATGGCCGATGGTAATGAAAGTTATCCGGAGGGCAAAAAGATCGGGGAAATGATCGAGATGTCGGGACATCGCGAAACGGGACGTGTCTTCCTCAATGGC
>JAAYJI010000189.1 GCA_012523015.1 Candidatus Hydrogenedentota bacterium | reverse complement strand
GGATAAAACCAGCGGCGGCGAAGCATTGTGGCACGTCTATGATGAAGCCATAGAAACCATTAATAAGATCGCGCCCGATTTCGTTGTCTCCACGGGAGACCATATTAACGGACATATGGAAGAACGGGCGGAATGGGATGAAGAATGGCAGGAATACCGGGATCATGCACAGCATTTAAAATGCCCTCTCGTTATGAGCCCCGGCAACCATGATATTGCCAATCAAGAGTGTTATGAGTTTTGGAAAGAAGACTTTGGGGCTACCTATTTTTATTTCCGCTATGGTCAATCCCTCTTTCTCATCCTCAATACAGAAGAGGAGCGTTTCGACAGGCGTGGTCCCATCTGGGAAGCCATGATGACTTTCGCTGAAACTGCCTTGGCAAATGAAAAAGACGCCACCCACTGTTTCCTCTTTTTCCATAAGCCCATGTGGATCGATCCCCGCTTTACCAAAGACTGGGAACGCTTGTTAAACGCCTTGGGCACGCTCCCCTTTACCGCCATTGCCGGTCATGAACATTATCTCTCTGTTTCTTACCACAACGGAAACGCGCAGATCATCATGAACCCCACCGGCGCCGGCGTCCAGGCGAGCGAAGTGCGCGCCTTTGGCGGGTTCCACGCCATTGCCACCGTGAACGTGGACGGCGATAACGTGGATATCCAGATTGTCGAAACTGACGGTACGATTTTGCCCCTCGATATTTCGCCCGCCTCATTTCGCAAAAGCATTAATGTAGACGTGGTACAACTGGACGCCTTGCCGCCGGAACGTGAACAAGAGGCATTACTAAAGGTGAGGGGCATCGCACGTCTTCGCAATCCTTTCGACAAAGCCATCACGGTGGAGCTACAAGTTGCGCCGCTCCGTGCTTCAGGGTGGGTCATGCTCACCGATATCGAAAGCGGCGCAGAACTTGACGCCAATGTATGGACGCAAGAAGTGGATCTGGAGCCGGGCGCTCAGGATACGCTGCCCCTCTATTTCCGTGTAAGCCCTGAGGTGGAAGCGACACCGCCCGCAGTAACCTGGCGCATCAAATATGACGGACACTGGATCGCTAAAGAAGATATGACGATGGAAGAAGTCAATGCTGCCCCCCTCTACCCGCTGGAACTTTGGCGCAGTCCTGAACACTGGCAAGTGGTAGGTCCTTTTGATGTGGGCCCCATTAATGCGGACGCAAGCCTTGCAACCCTGAAAAAAGACAATCCCAATTTCTTCAAAGTATTGGGACCTGAAGAAGGCTTTGAACCGGGCAAAGAGTATGAAGGCGGGCTTAGTTGGTTCGCTGCCGATGAATCAAGCAAAGGGCTGCTCAACCACAACGGAATTTTAGGGACCAAAGATTTGGCCTCCGCCTATAACTATGTTGCCGTCTACAGCCCTGTCGCGCAAAAGACCCACGCCGTCATGCAGGCAGACAATTTTGCCCAAATGTACATCAATGGCGAGCTCCAAGAAAAGGCGCAGGCTTTCCGTGCGCCGGGCCGCTGGGTTTATGTACCCCTGTCTCTCAATGCAGGCTGGAATCGGGTCGTGGTAAAAGTGATCAACAACCGCGGAGATTGGTTTTTACGCTGGCTCATAGCCGATCCTGAAGGTACGCTCCAATTTTCTGATGGCGTCCCTGCGTCCTAAGCCGCTTTTGTGGAATATGATGAGCCATTCCCGTGTTGTATGGTATACTTAACAGATGGTAGAGATGCTTTAACAAACATCTAGAAAACAACCCGGAGTACCAAGTCCACTATGGAAACACTGGTCATTTTTGGTATCATTTGCGCAGCAGCGGTCGCTATTCTCGTACGTGTCCGCGGTGTCATTCTCAAGCGAGGTGCAAACGCATGTTCTTGTTCTTCTTGTCCTTTATCACAGGAACAACGCGCCATGTGTACTAGTGCCATCGTCCATGACAAAGCGCATGAGATGAGAGAAGATACCGTTTAATATAAAACTGAGATCTACAGCATGAAAAAAACTTTATTTGATCTTGAATCGGGCGCTGTCGCACGTATCGTGGGCATCCAAGGCAATACGCCCTTGAGTCTGCGGCGACGTCTTCTTGATATGGGGATAACCAAAGGGTCCGAATTGCGTGTTGAACGGCACGCGCCCTTAGGCGATCCTGTAGAGATAATTGTAAAAGGTTACCGCCTAGCCCTTCGTTTGAGCGAAGCGCGCATTATTGAAGTGGAAGAATTGTGCACCCGTGAAGGGATAGCCATGGGTTCCTGTCAATAAGCGGGCCGCCGCGACATGCGCCAACAGAATCTTTCTTGTCGATTATCGACGAGAAAGACAGGTTGGTCGTGTCCCATATTGCAATTTCCTTATCTACTCTTTCAGCCTGTGATTCCTTATTTGTAAATATTCCCCCACACGCAACCGGAGACTTTCCTCACACAACTCCATACAGAAAAGCATATGAAACTCGGTGAAATCGTCATTGCCGGCAATCCTAACGCGGGCAAAACATGCGTTTATAATCGCCTGACCGGCGCCGCTCAGCAAGTGAGCAACTATCCCGGTGTAACCGTGGAGTTCGTCTGCGGCCGGATGCGCCACGAAGGGCGCAATTTCGCCGTTGTTGACTTGCCCGGCACCTATTCCCTTACCGCCTACTCCCAAGAAGAGCTGGTCGCCCGTAATTACATTGTGGAGCGCAAACCGGCGCTGATTGTCAACGTGGTCGATGCTTCCAACTTTGAACGTAACCTTTATCTGACCACGCAGCTCATGGAAATGCGCATCCCCATGATCATTGTCTTGAACATGGTGGATACTGCGGAGAGACGGGGCTACCATGTGGACGCGGAAAAAGTTTCCTTACTGTTGGGTGTTCCTGTAATTCCCGCTGTTGCTTGCCGCGGGAAAGGCATCCCGGAACTGCGCGACGCCTGCATTGATGTTATCGAAGGCCGCCTTGCCGCCACGCCCGCCCCGGTCGCCTACGGTCACGCCGTCGATGAAGAAGTGCTGAACTTGTCGGAAATGATCGCGAAGTCTCAGCTCCTGCAAGAGCACTATAGCCCCGGCTGGCTCGCCGCCAAACTGCTTGAACGTGACGAGGCTGCTTTAGCAGGCGCTCAAGCAGTCGCCCCCGACGATATGGACGCAATCAGCGCAAGCGCGGAAGAAGCAACCCAGCGCATGGAGCGCCATTTTAACGCTGACGCCGCCACTATCCTCGCCGAACATCGCTATGGCATGGCGGCGGGTATCGTCAAATCCTGTCTTTCCTATACGGCTGAAGCGCGCCGCGACATAACCGATATTATTGACAAGGTGGTCTGTAACCGCGTCATTGGTCCCTTAATCCTGGTTGGCGTTGTAGCAGCTCTTTTCTTTTGGGTCTTCAAAATCTCGGATGAATGGGCATGGATCCCCTGGTTCGACGAATACCAGAGCCCAACGGGTATGATGGCGCTCTTATTTGACTTTTTATCCGATCTCATCGCGCCGCTGCAGGCACGGGCGCCCATGATACATTCCTTGTTGGACGCCGGTATTATCGGCGGCGTTGGCGGCGTCATGAGTTTCGTGCCCCTTATTTTTTGCATGTTTTTATTTAATGCTCTCCTTGAAGATACAGGCTATATTGCCAGCGTCGCTTTCATTCTGGATCGTCCGCTGCGCGTCTTCGGTCTTCAAGGAAAAAGTATTTTGGCCTTTATCGTTGCAGGCGGCTTAGGCGCAGGCGGCTGTGCCGTGCCGGGCATCTTATCGACGCGCACCATGCGCGAAGATAAAGATCGGCTGGTCACGATGCTCGTAACGCCCTTTATGAATTGCGGCGCGAAAATGCCGGTCTATGCCATGCTCATCGCGGCCTTTTTCCCCGGCCATCGCACCCTCGTCATGATGATCCTTTGGGGTCTGTCGTGGGTTGTGGCCTTATTCGCCGCTTGGGTGCTGCGCCACACCGTGGTACGTGGTGAACAGACCCCCTTTGTCATGGAATTGCCGCCTTACCATGTGCCTGTACCCTTTAGTGTGCTGCGCCACACCTGGGAGCGTACCTGGCTGTACATGAAAAAAGCGGGCACCATTATTCTTGCCATCAATATTATCCTTTGGGCGATCATGTATTTCCCCCGTCCGCCGGAAGAACTTCCGCCTGATGAGGCACTCGCCCACAGCTACGCGGGCCGCGCCGGTATCGCGCTGGAATCAATCACCCATGTCGCCGGCTTTGACTGGCGCACCAATATCGCGATCATCGGCGGTTTTGCTGCCAAGGAAGTGGTTATCTGTGCGCTGGGCACCGCCTACGCCCTTGAACAAATCGATGAAGACAGCCACAAACCCCTGTCGCAAACCCTTGCCTCCCTGCAGGATTGGAACCCCATACGCGCCTTTGCGCTCATGGTCTTTGTCATGCTCTACGCACCGTGTCTCGTCACTGTAGCCGTCATTGGCAGAGAAAGCGGTTCTTGGAAGTGGGCGGTATTTGCAACAACCTATTCCACCCTACTTGCCTTTGCGCTTTCCGTGCTCTTTTATCAAGTGGGATCGCTGCTCATCGGCTGAGCTGTGCCTGTAAATGGTGCCGTATGCACATTTTAAGCAACAGCTCCTACCCTGACCTGAAAGAGGGCAAGGCAGCCCATTTGTCGAAAAGGGCATTCATGGACTAGAATATCAGCCTCCAACCGTAATATTGAGGTTTCTTATGACAAAAAAGAGTATTGCATCCCTGCTGTCTGTAATCGGGCTTTTGCTCGTCTTTATGCCCTATTTTTCTGCAGCCGCTGCTGATCCCAATCCCCCTTCCATTCGCGGCGGCGGCGCGTGGCCCATCCGGCGTCAATGGACTCCGGCTGAAACACGCCATTACGCGAAGTGGGTCGAGAATTTATTTGATGTAAAAACCAAGGGCACGGTGGAGCAGCGCACTGCGAAACTGGAACGGATGCTCACCGATCCGGAAATGAACCTGCTCCAACAGCCGGACTTTCTAGGCTCCGGCTCTAACCCGCAGTTGCCCGCTTCTATCATGCGTTCCATGCATCATTTAATGGACTGCGCCAAATTCACCGCTTTTATCCCCGCCTATTATGCGTATCGCCGCGCCTTGCCCTGGATTACCGCCACTGTGTATTCCGGCGAACGGGGAGTGGATGTGCGCATTTCCGCCTTTAATTACCCGACGCGAGGCGCGAACAGTGCCGCCTATTCCTCCCTCGCAAGCTTCTTCCAAGCGGCGGTGGGGCATTTCATATCCGGTAATTACCGTGTCAATCTGAACAGCTAGGACGCCGGGCTTTCCGACACGGTACCTGTCGCCTTAGATCCGCAATATTTGATGCCCGGCTGCATGAACTATCTTGATGGTCATTGTCTCGTCTTGGCGAAAGTAACCGAATACGGGGAATTGTATTTTCTCAACTGCAGCACCACCAACACCCGCGATATTTTTACGTATAACGGGATGAACGCCGTTGGCGGCATCACACCGCGCGGCAGCGACCCCGATAATGAATGGATGGGCTGTTTTCAGGGTTTACGGGTGCTTCGTTATCCCATCGCTGAAACGAATAGTCAGGGCGTGGTCACACGGGTGCGGCGCCGTACCAATGAAGAGATGCGCGAATTCGGGTATAGCACGGAACAATATGATATTGTGCAGCAGCTCTACACCGCTCATGCCCTTGAGGAAGACGGCATGAAACCGCAAAGCCTCCATGACCTGATTCGGCTGCGTATGAAACGGGTCGAGCAAATCGCACCCGCTTCTTTCATAGCCGATTATTGCGACGAAATATTATCGGCCTATCTCGAACGGGAATGGTTTGTCCAAGATGCTTGGAATGATGTGAAAAAGAACGGTCATATTGTGTATCCCGAAGACCTGGAAAACGAAAATATCTTTCAGGCATTGGGCCGTTGGGAGACGTGGAGCTCCCCCTCTTCCGATGTGGATCGGCGCAACAAATATTTCTATCTGGCAGACTGGATGGAATATGCGGTCCGAATGTTTGGTATGCAGCCTAACTTTATAGACCTGACCGGTCTCGAAAGTTATAACGTCAATAGCCAAGCTGATTTGGCGGCTGCCATGATCACCGAAAAAAATCGTTGGTTCCAAACCAAATCGCTGGACTACACCCACTCCTCAGGTAAAATCTATACCTTGACCCTCGCCGACATTGAAGAGCGCCTCTATGATTTGTCCTTCGATCCCAATCATCCGCCTGAATTGCGCTGGGGCGCGCCGGAAGGCAGCGAAGAGCGCGAAAATATGCCCCAAAGTTATACGCCTCTGCCTAAGGGCGCAAAAATGGCGATGGACGAAGCCTATAAGCTCCAGTATTTTTATCGTACCCTATGCCAACGTGAAACGAGTTCCAGTTATCTGCGCGGCATGTATACGGAAGGTTTTCCGATCAGAGATAAACTGGATGCACAGGTGAGCAAATGGTCTTATCTGACAGAACCGCTTTTACATAAAGAAGAACCGGAACCCGTAGAAATTATTGTGCCTGTTGAAGCGGAAAAACCGCCCTCCCTGACACCACCCGAAGTAGTCACCCAGCCCCAAGCTGGAGAAAGACCCACGGGCCGCAGGGATCCTCGTGCACGGATGGGCGGCAGAAGCCTCCGATGAAGTAGCGTCGAAGCTGTGTTTCTTTTCATTGAATCCATGATTAAAAAACAAAAGGGAAACGTCCTATGAAAATCCCTTTCATTTACCTCGCAGTCTTAAGCCTCTTATTGGCGGTCATCCTTACCGGCGGCGCAGTCGCCGAAGATCCCAACCCCGCCACGATCCATTCCAGTCGCGGCGCATGGCCTTTATACCGGCAGTGGAACCGTGCCGAGACCCTGCACTTTGGAGAATGGATCGCCCGCATCTACGACCGCAAAGCAAATGGAACCACCGAGCAACGGCTTGCCAAACTGGAGCAGGTACTTTCCGATCCCGATATGAACCTCTTGCTTGATCCGCAGTTTATCGGCGAGCCCTGTAATCCGCAAGTGGATCTCGACGCCATACGTGCCATGCACCGCGTTGTCGACTGCCACAAACTCTCCATGTCTTTAGGCGCTTATTACGCCTGCCGCCGCGGTTTGCCGTTCATGTTCAGTCATGTGCGCGCTGTAGACGGCAGCGATATCCGTACGGCTGATGCCACCTACCCTGTCGGCACGGTGAGTTCGCTGGACTATGCATCGCCGCGACAGTTTTTTGTAGATGCCACCGTGGGCACCTGCACAGGCAATTTACGGGTTCCCCCTTATGCCAAAAACGCAGAACTCAGCGATACCTGTCCCGTTGCACTGGACCCGCAATATTTGATCCCCGGATGTCTGTATTATCTGGACGGACATGTCTTGATTCTCGCTAAACTGGATGCCAACGGCAATGTACGCTTTTTGGATGCCACCACCTCCTATACCCGTGATCTGTATACCTTCAACAGCATGAACGTAGTCACGGGAATCACGCCTCGTCATAGAGAGAACACAGAAGATCCCTATGGCGGCTGTTTTCGCGGCTTCCGCGTGTTCCGCTACCCCATTGCGGAAACGGACAGTTCGGGCAAAGTGATCCGGGTGCGGCGCCGAAGCAATGAAGAAATGGCAGAGTTTGGATACAGTACGGAACAGTATGAAAAAATGGAAGAGCTCGTCAAGGAGGGTAAAATTCAAGAACAAGGCTTATCCTTTGGCTCTATGCACCAGTTGATCCGATTTCGACTGCACACAGAACAGTCGATCCCCGTTACAAAAATGATTGAAGCTTATGCGCTCAAGGCAAAAGAACAACTGAAACTACGGGATGACGCCGTTCAGGCGGCTTGGGCGGATGTGCAGGCGAATGGCCCCATAGAATTCCCTGACCGCGGCGCAGAATGGAATATCTACACGGCAGGCGGACGCTGGGGCAGCTATGCCAGCGCGCTCACGGACACCGAATTTCGCGCCGACTATTTCGACTTCTTAGAAGAAATCGATACTGCCATTCAATGGCTGGATATCCGTTCCGGACTGCTTGATCTTGAGGGACTCAATCGGAACGCTATCTGGAGTACTTCCGATTTGACATGGGCCTTGTTGTCGGAGAAGAAGCGCGTGTTTCGCAATACGTCCATTGACGTCACCGACAGCAAAGGTGAGACCACAGCCCTCTCTTTGGCAGATATTGAAACCCGCCTTTATGAACTTTCCTTC
>JAAYJI010000188.1 GCA_012523015.1 Candidatus Hydrogenedentota bacterium | reverse complement strand
GCTTCGCGCTCCTATGCCTTACGCTATTAGCAGCCTTAACCTTTATCGCAACAACTGTGATACCCAGTGCCTTGCTCTGTCGGGCGGAACAGGCGCATTTGGCTGGAGACAGCAGCGGAATCTATTACGAAAAAGCCTTAGCGTGGCACTGGCCTAATTACCGCGCCCACGAAAACTACGGCTTGGCGCTTTTCGAATCTGAAGATTATAAGGGGGCTTGGGAACATTTGCTGTTAGCAAAAAAAGGCAGCGATACAGGGAGAATCTACTATTTGCTCGCTTTGTGTGCGGCGGCGCGGGAAGATCAGGAATCAATCCGTTTCTATGCCCGGCAATGTCTATTGCGCTGGCCCGGCAACAGGCACATGTGGACGTTGCTCCTTGCTCATTGTCCGCCGGAAGAGCGCGCCACGTGGGAGATGATGCAGGAAAAATTTGTCAAGGGAAAGGGATCGGAATAATGCCAAGGGACTTGACTTGTGCTATGCCCGAAAGGCGGCTTCACAAGTTCTCACCAAGCCTAATGGAACAGACCCTTCGACATGCGGTCAAGCACGATGGGCAGGTATAGGGGAAGCAACTGCGGCTGAGGATAATCACGTAAGATGCGATAGAGCCGGTTGGGCTTCAAGAAAAAGTTTCGATTCGCTTTGCGTTGAAAGTAGTACAAGGTTTTATCGGGCACCGCAGAAATATTGGTGCGCATGGTGCAGAAATCCATATTGGAATAGTCCAAGATCTGCAGCCGATCCGGGTAATGGATGCGCGCATAGTCAAAGAGAGGCGTGCCCGGGAAGGGAGTGACCGTATAGAAAGAAGCGGTGTGCAAGCGTGAATTGGTCGCCATGCTTATGGTCGCCTGCATTTCTTCCTCCGTTTCTTCAGGGAAGCCAAGCATCATGAATCCGTTGGTGAATACTCTTTTCGCGGAAGCCAGTTCAACGGCATGCAAAAATTTATCCAGATCCAAATTCTTATGGGTTAATTTTTGGATACGCGGAGAAGCGCTGTCCAGTGCAAAGCTGCAAAAGTAGATGCCCGATTGGCTGAGCGCATCCATCATCGTCTCATCGATCAAATCGGCGCGCACACCGTTAGGAAAAGCAATCTTGAGTTTTAGATTTTTTTGTGCGATCAAGTCAGCAATTTCAAGGACCCGTTCCCGCCTTAAATTGTAACAATCATCAATAAACTCAACATCATTAATGTTGTACTCTTGGGTAAAACGACTGAGCTCAGCCACGACCCGTTCGGGAGTGTGAAAGCGGAATTTACGGCCGAATATATTATGGCACCACGTACAGCCATAGGGACAACCACGGCTGGTAACCATAGAAAAATAGCGCCTTCTCGGAATGGGCGCGACCGATTGAACCCGCCAATAGCGAGGCAAATCAATCAAGTCATAAGCAGGCATAGGCAGATCATCCAGATTTTCAACGATGGGAGACACGCCGGGGTTCGTGATCACTTCGCCCGCCTCATTTCTCCATGCCAGACCGGGGATATCTTCCAAACTGCCGTTGCCTTGTAGAACATCCAAATACATGGAAAGGCTGATTTCGCCTTCTCCGATGAAAGCGGCATCAGCAGGCAGGCTTTCCAAAAGAGAATGTCCGCAAGCGGAGACGTGAGGCCCGCCAATAATAATTTTCATATCCGGAGCGCCGGCACGGACAGCCTTCACAACAGCCGGCAAGCCGTGTGACGCGGGGGTGATACATCCAAAACCGGTTATATCGCCATTATACTCAAGGGCCATCTGGGCGAGTGCTTCATTAGAGCAGCCTTCCAAGCGTTGATTGACGATCTTGATTTCCACAGGAAACCGATCACGGACGTACGCAGCGAGATATAGTAATCCCATAGGCGGTGTGGTAAGTTGGAATAGGGGACTCCGCAAGCCAAGGTTCGCCAAAAATATCCGCAATTTTTTCAAAGGGAAAATCCTATTTATAAAGACCGGGAGCGCAGAAATATGCGACCCTACCTCGCCTTCGTCACAACAATCAGACTCACAACGTGAAAACACTTAACGAGAAGGGAAACATTCCCGCAACCGGTCTATCGTAGAACCTAGTTTGGTGAAATAGATGCTAACAGGAAGCACGAATCAGGATTGCACAACCCGAAATCCGTGCTAAAACATTCCAGCATAGTAGCACTCTTGACACAATCACGGCAAATTTGTGTTCTTTTTAAGCAGGTGCGCCACTGAACAAAAAACGCAAGGACGAGTCATCTTTTAATTACCCGCCCGCCAACCTCCTAAACCAATCATGCTGTGTGCAGCGAAAAATCAGGCTTACATCCAACATTTAGAGGTTGAAGGTTTAATTGCAAGCCTTGAACAGGGTAAAATAGTCTATTGCCGGACAATATCAGG
>JAAYJI010000187.1 GCA_012523015.1 Candidatus Hydrogenedentota bacterium | reverse complement strand
TTTCTGAAGAGCAGTTACAAAGGGCTGTTCAAGATTTAAATAATAGACCAAGGAAAACACTTAATTACAGAACTCCGGCCGAAGTCTTTTTTCAGGAAGGGGTTGCAATTCGAGTTTGAACCTGCGCAAACAAATTATGCTTCAGGTTCTTGTTTCTTGGTCAACCGGGTTTCCGGATGTTCATAATCGTTATTTTTATAATCCCGGTATTTGGGAGGAATGTCGGTGTTGGCATCTTTCGCGAGCCACTCCAGCTCTCCGCCCATCAACAGTTTCGCTACTTTGTTGTACTTCTTATTGAAATGGTTCTTCGCGTATTTGAAATTCATCTTGATGCGCCGCCGTGCTTCAGAGCAGAACAGGTCAACCAATTGCTGCGGTGTCTGATCGGCCGGATTGGCTTTCAACAGGCTTTCCGCATAGGACAATGCGGCAGACATGACAAAGAGATCGGAACCGATATCTACGAAATTGCCCAAAATAACTTGTTCCACTTCTAATTTCGGACCATAGAGCGCCATGGTATGGAAAATCTTTCGTGCCAAGCGCTTACAGGTTTTGGAAGCATACGCGAGATGGGCTTTGTTGGTACGGTTCAAATGTTTAACTTTGAAACAGGTCGTTGCCGGCAAATAGGTGCTGGGATACCAAGTCATGTAGAAGCCCAAGGCTTTCATGATCAATCCGAATTTGCCGCCCTGTCCGGGTTTGGGTTTGAGGATGGGCATGGCAAGACTGAAGTGGGTATCCAATGCTTCGCGCGCCATGATCAAATGCATCACTTCAGAGGAACCTTCAAAGATACGCCCGATACGCATGTCACGCAAGGCAATTTCAATACCGGTTGGTTTGTCGCCGCGATTGTAGAGGGATAAGGGATTCTCATAACCGCGTCCGCCGCGGATTTGCATATAATCATCCAGACATTTCCATACATATTCGGAACAGAAATACTTCGCTGCCGCCGCTTCCAAACGAATGTCAGCGCCCTTGTTGTCGGCAAAGGCACAGGTGAGCGAAACCATCGCCTGCATGGCAAAGAGATGGGACGTATATACGGCGATCTTTTTGGAAATGGATTGATGCTTACCAATGGATTGCCCCCACTGCACGCGCTCGGTGGTCCACTCTTCCATTTCTTTGATAAACATCTTCAGCGCGCCGATTCCGGCAGCAGGCAAACCTAAACGACCGGTGTTCAACGTGGTCAGGGCAATCTTCAGTCCCGCCCCTTCTTTGCCAATGAGGTTTTCCGCAGGTACCTTAACATTCTTAAAGGTGATTACGCCATTCATGATACCGCGCAATCCCATGAACTGACAACGACGGGCAACTTCAACGCCGTCACTATTCATTTCCACGACGAAGGTAGAAATTTGAGGAACCACTCTGCCGGTCTTCAAGACTTTGTCGGCTGTACGCGCCATGACCACAATCAACGTAGTACCCGGGTCGACCCCATTGGTACACCATAATTTGTCGCCATTCAAAATATAATGAGAACCATCTTCAGAGCGTTCGGCACAGGTAGTCATTTTAGCCGGGTCAGAACCAACATCAGGTTCGGTCAGTGCAAAAGCAGAAATCTCGCCCTTCGCCAAGCGGGGTAAAAACTTTTGCTTCTGCTCTTCAGATCCAAAAGTCATTAAGGGTTCGGGCACGCCAATACTTTGGTGGGCGGAAAGATAGGTAACGGTGCTGCCGCAATAACTGCCTACAAAGCCCAACACGCGGGCGTAGTTGGACACAGACAGCCCTAACCCACCGTATTTCTTGGGAATCTTCATCCCGAACAGCCCGATCTCAGCCATTTTTTCCAATGCTTCACGGGGATACTCACCGGTGCGATCGATCTCATAAGGATCTACATAGGTCTCAAGAACCTCTTTCACTTTTACGAGCAGTTCATCGCCAATTTTCTTGTCTTCAGGGCTTTGTTCGGGAAAGGGATGAATTAAATCCCAACCGAAAGAACCTTTAAACATTTCTGCCGTAAAACTGCGATACTCCCAAGTTGACTCACGCGCCTCTTCGGCAAGATCCATTGCGACATCTTTTGCTTTTGTGTCTTCAGCCATGGCAATTCATCCTTATTTATTTTTGTTTCTCTATACTTACCGTACGGTATACACATTGTAACATGCTTTTACCCGAATGTCCACTTTATAGCATCATAGACTATTATAGGGTGATTTGTCAATAGAAATAGAAGGGAAGTTCTTGGTACGCTCGGGATCATACGGGCCGATCATAAAGTTGCATATTGCCCGCATAAGGATCAAAAATTAGAATTCCTTTTTCATTAAATACGGCGGTGACGGGGGCGCCCTTATTCTCTTCTAAATAGGCGTGATTGCGCTTGGCAACTTCCCGTGCCGCATGCACGATCAACACGGAAAGCCTTGCCTCGGAAGCATCGGGATAGGTTCCGGCAAGTCCTTTTAAAGAGGCTCCCAAAAACTTCATCTGCGCGATTTTTGTAATACATACGACAATACTGTCGACGCCATAACCGCAATAGGCATGGCTGCCGTCTTCACGAGGCACATTTCTCGTCATGTGCACGTTGTTGGTTCGCATACCGGTCTTTTCACTGACAAAGCGCAGCCCTCGGTATTGCGTGTCCGATTCCACTAAACCTTTGGTACCGAAGAGACGGCTTTCTTGGTTGACAGGCGCCTCAAAACCATCGGGCAAAATCCAATTATTGTGAAAGTCTATGCTCATGCCGTTATCAAATTGTATTTTAACTTGCACGGCGTCAAAGGCATCCATACCAAATTCTTCACGCAGTTTTTTCTTCTGCCCCACCGCGTGGAGCGACACGGGCTTCACCTTGAAATTAGCAATGAACAAATCTGTCCAGTGGCAGCCTACATAACTGAAGGGATCACTTTTTTCTGCCCAAGACCGAAACACTTGCGTGGATACGGCGAGGGGTTCTTCCAAAAGTGCCACGCCATATAAGGGGTCGCCGATCTGTTCGGAAATGTGATTGCGAATCTGGAGATGATCCGGGTCATAGCGCTTGTGCATATCGACCCCTACCAGACATCCGGCGCTTTCAGATGCACGGAGAATTTCATCGGCTTCATAAGCGTCCAATGCCATGGGTTTTTCCGTGATGACATGGACACCGGTGCGTAGGGCGGCCAATATGGGCGGTGTATGTAAATGATCAGGCGTAGCCACCGCGAGGATATCCAGTTTAGGAAAATCTTTAAGAATATCGAGCCAAGGCGTCTCCCCATGATAAATGGCGAAGTCCATACCTTCCTTGCTGAAATGCTCCAGCTGTTTTTTGCAGCTTGCCTCTGTGCGGGTTCCCAAGGCAACAAAGCGAATATTAATATCCCCCAGCTGCCGTGACAAGGCATCCAGCCCCAGCCGGCCCAGCCAAGGCTGCAGCCCAAATCGTTCTAGTTGGCAATACGAACGCAGATGCACATCGCCACCGAACATGCCTGCTCCTACAAGTGCGATTGTAAGTTCTTTATCCATACGATCTCCCGGTTATATAGATTGTGACTCGAGCGCTTTCAAGAATATACCGATATCAAAACGCTTTGATTCACCATATCATACATGGAGCGGTCTCACCAACCTAAAGAAATTCACTGTCGGCGACAGCTTATCGGCCTGTATCCTTCAATAGTTTGAGCGGAGCAACTTAATTTTATGCCCTGCCACGAAAGAAAAGGTTCGCACTGAAATAAGAAGACGTGTTACCATGATTCTATTACTAACCTGTTGCCAATGAAAGGATGACCATGAAGATCCCTAGCCTATGCTTTGTCCTCGCCATTCTGTTTGCCGGCACAGCTTCCGCGGAAGTAGAAACTGAAACATTGTGGCGGATCTATATTGGCACCTATAGCAATAGCGATGACGGCGGAATCCACCTTTTAGAAATGGATAAGACGACCGGCGCGCTTCATTCCCATGGTGTTGTCGCATCGGTAAAAAACCCATCTTTTTTAGCGGCACATCCCCGCGAAAATTTTCTGTACTGCGTGGGCAGAAAATCTACGCTTGAAACAGCCGAAGACGGAGTAAGCGCCTTTGCTGTCGAAACGAATGACGGTTCTCTCCGCTTGCTCAATCAACAGCCCGTTCACGGCTCCGGTCCTTGTCACCTTACCGTGGATCCTCAGGGACGGCATCTCTTTGTGGCGAATTACAACAGCGGCAGCGTCAATGTATTTCCATTGAACAAGGATGCTTCTCTTGGCACTATAAGCGATTGGAAACAACATGTCGGCTCCGGCACCCATCCCAGTCGCCAGGACGGACCTCATGCCCATTCGGCAAACTTAGATCCTGCCGGGCAAATCTTGATTGCTGCGGATCTGGGACTGGACAAACTCATGCTCTACCACTACGACCCGGAAAAAGGACTGCTCCATACTCATGATCCCGATGCCGCGGCCACCCCTGCGGGCGCGGGTCCGCGACACGTGGTCTTTCATCCTTCCGGAACAATCCTTTATGTGGTCAATGAACTGGATAATACCCTTATCGCGTATAACTACAATCCTTCCGCGACGAAGCCGGAAGCCTTTCAATACATCAGCACCTTACCCGATAATTTTACAGGCAACAATACGACGGCTGAAATACGCATACACCCATCGGGACGTTTTCTTTATGCTTCCAACCGGGGTCATGACAGTATCGCCTGTTTCTCCATCACCCCCATCACAGGGCGGCTCCAAGCTTTAGGGCACCACCACACAGGCGGAAAAGAGCCGCGCAATTTCAATATTAGCCCTGACGGCGCTTTCATGGTTGTTGCAAACCAGAACTCAAACACCGTTGTTGCTTTTTCTATTAACGAAGAAACCGGGCTGCCCGAAGCAGAAAAAAGCCGCGTAGAAGTTCCAGCCCCGGTATGTGTTCTATTTTATAATGCCCGTTAAATGCGTCTTTATGACGACAACATAGCCGAGATTAAATCGTGGAATGGACATGAAAGGCTTATCATGGATACCTGTAACCGTCGTAGATTTCTTTCAATCAGTGCGGGGCTGTTGGCAACGGGCGCAATAGCTCCCTTGGGTTTTTCCGACCCGTCAAGACCCCACCCCACAGCGCTGCGCCGTTTGGGCAACACAGGACTCGAATGTTCGTATCTGGGCATAGGCACGGGAATACGAGGACAGAGTTTCAATATTACCGATCAGACCTTGAACCTCACCGGCGAAGAATTCATCACGCTTTTGGAACACGCCTATGCACAGGGAATCACCTATTTCGATATGGCCGATAGATACGGCTCCCACCACTTCATGCGCGTTGCCATGAAACGTTCCATTCCCCGGGAAAAGGTGATGCTGTTGAGCAAAGTTTGGTTTCGCGAGGCTGACGCTGTCAGAAAAGATCTTGAGCGTATGCGCAGGGAGTTAGATACCGATTGTATTGATGCCGTTCTTTTACATTGTTTGCGGCAAGGCGAAGACAATTGGCCGGAAAGCTTGCGGCCCGCCATGGATGTCTTGGAAGAAGCCAAAGAGAAAGGGCATATACGTGCCCATGGCATTTCCAGTCATAACCTCATCGCCTTGCAGCGTGCGGCAGATGAACCTTGGTGTGATCTGGTTCTCGCACGGATCAACCCCTTCGGTGTGCATATGGATGGATCTGTTGAGGAAGTGACAGACGCGTTGGAGAAGATTCACCGTGCCGGCAAAGGTATCCTCGGCATGAAAATCCTGGGTGAGGGCGATCCGAAAGTGCTGGAGAAAATGGATGAGTCGCTGCGTTTTGTCATGGATCTCAACACCGTGGATGCCATAACCATTGGCTTCATGAATCCCGGTCAATTGGATGAGGTTTTTGCGGCCATCTCACGACAGGCGGAAGGCTGAGTGCTGCAGAAGAAAACACTTCAATTTACACTTCGCCCGGCACCTCCAACGGCGCACGGTCACGCCAACGGCCCCGTGTAAAATCAGGAACGTCGGTCACGGCGGCGCGTCCGGCGACGCTCCGTTCACTAAGCGGTCCGATAGCACTCCAGGCAGCAGCATCATAGACATCCTGGTCGGTTGGTAGACCGGCCCGCAAACAAGCGATCAAACGCATATCTTCCAGGAAGTCCATGCCGCCATGACCGTAACGAATGACTGTATCGCCTTGGTCACGCCATAACTTAGCATCGTAGCGGTCGTAATAGGCTTCCATTTCTTCCCATTCATGGTCAGGGCTGACGCCTTCAATATGAACGCGGTCGGGATAGCCCTGTACAATGCCTCGGGTACCCTGCACCAGATTGATGCGGGTGTAGGGCCGTGGATTATTGCAGTTATACAAGACCGTAATAGTACGGCCTAATTGGGTTTGAATAAGAACCGTATTTACATCGCCTGATTTAAACTTAAGATCTTGACGGGGATCATCTGCGGGCAGCTTTTCTTTGGCATATTGCGCCAGTCCGAGACCGGGGCTGCTCATCGATACGAGATGGGAGAATTGGTCTCCACGATTAATATTCATACACTGTGCCACAGGACCGAGCCCGTGGGTAGGATACAGGTTACCGTTTCGGGTCAGCGGATTTTCTTGGAACCATTTTCTGCCCGGTGACGTCTGCAAATAAATATCGCGAATGTCGTGGAGATAACCGCATTCAGCGTGAAGCAGTTCTCCAAGGACACCTTGGCGCACCATATTCAACACCGCCATTTCTGTGCGTCCGTAGCAGCAATTTTCCATCATGACACAATGTTTTTTCGTTGCTTCGGCAGTGTCCACCAATTGCCAACACCCCTCCAGCGTGGGCGCCGCCGGTACTTCGGTAGCCGCGTGTTTACCATTTTCCATAGCGGCAACGCATACAGGCACATGCCACTTATGAGGCGTTGCAGTATAAACAAGGTCCAGCTCCTCTTCGGCACAGAGTCGTTCGAAATCACGGTCTCCGCGACAATAGGCGGTTGGTCGTTTTTGTCCGGCAGCTTCCACCATATCCTGTGCATGGGTTGCCTTTTCCTCGTCGATATCGCAGACGGCAAGGATATCAACGCCTTCAAGTTTCAGGAGATTGCCCAAGTGATTGGTACCCATACCGCCGACACCGACCATAGCAATGCGCACCCGGTCCATGGGTTTTAACTCAGGGTCTACGTGGTCAGTCTGCGCATAAGACGCTGTCTGTCGGGACAGTGTAAAAGCAGCTCCTGCTGCAGCACTCATTTTCACGAAATCGCGACGGCTGAAGCGTCCTTCCTCGTTATTACTGCGGTGATGGTGATTCATGGAATTTCTCTTTCTTACGGGAACAGATCCAAGACGTTTATCATCAAAAATTACGTGGGCAAAACTTCCAAATCACAGTAACACAATCGCTGCGTAGCTAGTGAATAGGCTCTTAAAAATATAACCGGGCGTCCGCTTAGCTTACCCACGGACGCCCGGTTATATTGCTGCAAAACTTAATCGATTTCCGGATACGTATCAGGGGTTACCCAAATTTGGGAACTGAAGAAATAGTCCAGATCCGCTTCAGCACTTTGGAAACGAGCCTGTATGAATCCGGCATTGTATCCGCTTTCAAGGGGTATGGTCGCTTTATAAACACCGTTTTCAGCAGTCAATACTTCCTGTTTCCATTTAGATCCGAACGTATCCAAACGGAAATCTCGGTGATCAGGAGCGTTGGCATACCAGAACGTAACCGACCCGGCTACAGGCGTTGATGCGCCAAAAGTATCCAAGGTAATTTCTCTTGTGACGTCATTGTAGGTAATGTTCACGTCCGGCACGGCGGCCTCTTTAATTTGATCATAGTAGAATGCCGCGATGGTCTCCAAGGAATCCTCTTCCAGATCAAGATTCATGATCTGACTGTAATCGGTATTCGGCATGACATGCAAGATGGTCGGTCCCTGCATATCGTTGATAAAGAAGCGTGTCGAATCGGGCAAGAAATTACTGTCTCCCGTAGAATTGACCAAAAGCTTCGGCATGGTCAACAAATTGCGATACGAATAAGGGTCGACGATACGGAGCAGCGATGCGCCGGCGGGCGAATCGAAGCGATCGAAAATATCATAGCCCACATAATCCGCCAGTGAACTCGAATAGCCGCCGGTAATCCGATCAACATCGGAATTTTTCTCGTAACTGCTATAGGCATTGCGTTGATGCTTCATCTGCGCATCAAGATTCACAAAGTCGGCGGCAATGGAGATCAATGCGCCCACCCGCTCATCCATGGCTGCCGTCAGCCATGCCGCCCAACCGGTCTTCGCAGTACCGGACACGACGAAATTATTGATATCCCGTATCTGTCCCCGTTTCGTGGCGACGAAATCCTGCACCGTGTCCATAGCGCGAACGGCGGCACGGGTCATGGGCAACAACACGGGCCAGGTGGCGTCGCGGCTGCCTGAATTATAGGCGTTCATAAACTTATCGAAACTATAGGCAATCAGTTTGTCTTCTATCAGCTCTCCGGGTTGATCAACAAATTCAATGGGTTGATTGGGAATATCAGCGAGTAAGGCGGTTATAGAACGGCTGCTCACTGCCACAGCTCCCAATTTACCGAGGAGCTCCATCCCGTCAGAATCAAGAATAAGATTATCAGAATTGAGGCTGGTCAAGTAGAGCAGACAGGAATTTTCTCTTACATTGGCAGGCTCAATAATGAACAGCCGGTGTTGCCACACATTCGGTTCTGCTTCTTCCGCATTTCTCCACGAACCGGAAGTCATTTTTAATACATAGACGATACAGCCATATTCAGTGATAAAATTCTGTGTCGATTCAAGGCGATAGTTATATTTGGGATCAACAATGGACAGATAGCGTGCCAGCAAGTTTTCATCGCTGTCAGAAATTTCTGCCTGCGTAGTAATCGAGAAATCGATGTCAACGGTCTTCTCATAATCAAGATTCGCAACCAACAAAATGACCTTGTTGGTGCAGTCACTATCTAAGCAGCCCAGTCCTTGTATCAGGACATCGTTCATAGACCCTTCGTAATTACACATTGTCGAGCCTGCCTGTCCATCTCTGTACACTGTAATCTGAGGCATGTTCGGCGCATACAGCATGGCGGGATCAGGAGAAAACTCCGCCGTTGTTGTCATTGGATTTAATTCAACTACAATCGCACGGGCGGACATGGGTTCAATTTTCGCCAGTGCCGGATTGGTCTTTGATGTCACTTTGATGATATCCGCCGCATTTTCGCAGACCACGGTCACCACAGCATCAGGCGCAAAGCGATCCTCGTTAAGGGTATAAGGAGGCCGCAAGGTGTCACTCGGCCGAATAATGGAATTCCATCCATTTTCATACGCCGTATCCCGTACGAAGTCCCAATACAAAGATGCAAAATCTGTGTAACCGGTTGAATTGTTTTCGCGCAGCACCTTATCCATGGTCTCATACACGACCGTGAGCGCCTCACGATAATATAAAGGGCGTGTATAGAAGCGATTCTTTTGCTGCAGCGCCTGTTTCAAACGACCGAGGCAATCGGCAAAGAGAATTAAAGGATCTTGTTCTACGTTGTTGCCGTCGAGCCAAGCGAGGACTTCATGGTTCGCATAGCTGTAGCCCGGCACATAGGGGCTATAAGGAAAGAGGGCTGAGAAAGAGGGGAGCCCGTGTTCATTATCTCCAAAGCCGCGCCCGCGGTAGGCTGCATTACGTTGTCCAAAATACAGTGCAAGCCCGTCTTGGAAACCTTGCAGAAAAGAAAGGACCTTGACCTCACCCGATTCATTGCGATCTGCGGGGACGGGAAGTCCGAAAATAGTATCGCCTCGGGTTGTAATTGAGGGAATACCGTAACGGGGATAGGTGGATTGAATCAGGAGCTCAAACAAGGCCGATTCGGGATGGTAGTATTCGGTGAAATCTAGGGCGTCTTCATCCACCATCGCCACACGCAAGTTGCGTCGTGCCACAGCCAGTAACTGCGCCGTGTCATAAACAATATGACCAAAGAAAAGATCATAATAGGGGCGATCCGTGGCACGAACAAAGTCAACGGGATAATCCTTGTACATGTTGTAAAAATTGATGGTGCTCAAATCATCTTCGTTTACTAAGAGCGGCGCAGCGATACCCGCTTTGGTGAGTTCTTTCCGGGCATCTTTGATGGCGTCTGCAAATTTCTTTTTCGAATCCGCTACGACAGAAGCGGAATAGTTGCGACGGGTAAAAGTGGACTCAGTGTCCATTTTCCCTCGATATAAAGCGCTGAGCTGTTGTTCCGTCTCCTGCTCCCAATAGAGTTGGAAAACATCCGTCCATTGACCATAGTCGGGATTTTCGATAAGGGGCGCACCCGTCTCTTTCGTATTCACCTGCGACGTATTCATGGAGGAACGTCGAACGACCACATAATTTGCCCGTTGGGGAAGGCGCAGCACCGACACGGTAAATTTGTTGTTCACAAACTTGCCGGGTATAGGCACCACATGGCCATCTTTAAATTGTGCCAGCAGCTGCAATTCTTTTTGATCGGCTGCATTAAGATCAAGGGGATTTAAAAGAGGGATCGAAATCTGCGCTGCAGTGGGTACGCCTTGGGCATCTACCATAAAAAGATCGGGGGAATCTTGGTTGTGTCGGATTGTAAAAACTGAGGACAGCATCTTTGCCGCTTGATTCGCGCCCAAATTCATGGGCGCGGCATCTTTTGCGATGCCAAAAAGGATGGGGGCGCTATAGCCTGCAGGTAATTCAACCGCGACATCGTGTTTGACAAATGTATTTTCGACTTGTACCGCTATGTCGTTCGCTTCCGTGACGGTAATTAGTCCCTCCTTGACCACACGAAAATTACCGACACCGGTGGTAATGTCAAGGGTGACGGTATAGACACCCGGAACTTTGTAAACATATTCCGGACTGCGCTCATTACTGGTGCCGCCATCGCCAAAACTCCAGTTCCACGAGTATATGCCGGCGATACCTCCATCTGAAGTATCTTCAAACAACACCTTCAATGGAGCGTCGCCTGTATTCCGGTTTACGCTAAACTGGGGCGCAGGCTTGAGAACTGTCTCCTGACAACCTGCCAGCACCACAATTACTGCCACCAGTAAGATCGCATGCTTGATATAGTGCGCCTTAGACATAACTAGGAACCTTTCTCCGTCGCCAAGAGTCTCGTGTCACGCGGTTTTGAGCATCGGATATAATTGTCTTTACTATGAACCATAAAACATACATATTTTGCGATATTTTCGCTCAAAAGTCAAGTATTTACTTATCGCACCTGATTTTGGTCTGTAAAAGCTCTTTTCAAAAATAGATTCAACACACAATTTCAACATCACAAATAGGCAACTATCACGCTAAAGAGCACGCCATTTCAAAAGATACACAGGTCTTTTACTGCGTGCAGATCATCCCTGTGAATCTGCATCATTCGTTTTTTGTTGTCCTTCTTGCGCACCGGTCGCGCTTGGACAAAATCGCTGATATAAACGCATCGAACAAAAGTCCGGTCCGCACATAGAGCAAAAGCCATCCGATTCATGGAGGAGCTGCGGCATGGCTTGGGCGCGCAGCTGTCGCGCCCGATCCGGATCCAACGACAAGGCGATTTGATCGGCCCATCGAAATTCATAGCGTGCTTTGCTCATGGCATTGTCGCGAATATGTGCGCCCGGCAATGCTTTCGCCAAGTCCGCCGCATGAGCCGCCAGTTTATGAGCGACCACGCCTTCCCGTACATCTTCCTTATCGGGCAAACCAAGATGTTCTTTGGGGGTAACATAGCAAAGCATGGCGGCTCCATTCCACGCGATCAATGCGCCGCCTAAAGCGGAACTGAGATGATCATAGCCAGCCGCCACATCGGTGGGGATAGGTCCCAAGGTATAAAAGGGCGCTTCGTTACACCAGTCCAGTTGATTTTCCATATTCTTTTCAATGAGATGAAGCGGCACATGTCCCGGTCCTTCATTCATGACCTGAACAAAATAGCTCCAAGCGCGGCGCGTCAATTCGCCCTGGGTTTTCAGTTCCGCAAATTGCGCGGCATCATTGGCATCATGAATAGAGCCGGGGCGCAATCCGTCGCCTATCGATACACCTACATCATAAGTGGCGAGTATTTCACAAATCTCGTCCCAATGGGTGTACAGGAAATTTTCTTGACCATGGGCGCTGCACCGCGCTGCCATGATCGCGCCGCCGCGGCTTACAATACCCGTTAATCGGGATCGGGTCAAGGGGAAATGTTCTTCCAGCGCCGCCGCATGAAGGGTAAAATAATCCACGCCTTGTTCTGCCTGTTCGATCAGTACCTCCCGCATAATCTCCCAGCTCAGCGCCTCAGGCACACCCTCCACTTTCTCCAAAGCCTGATAAATAGGTACGGTACCGACAGGTACCGGCGCATTGCGCACTATTTGTTCCCGTGTCTCATAGATATCGGCGCCCGTACTCAGATCCATGACGGTGTCCGCTCCCCATCGAATCGCCCAAATCAATTTTTCGACCTCTTCGCCAATAGAACCATGGAGTGCGGAATTGCCAATATTGGCATTTATTTTTACGGAAACCTGACGCCCGATTACCATGGGCTCCAATTCGGGATGGTTGACATTCGCCGGTAAAATGGCGCGGCCTGCTGCGATCTCATCACGGATCTTTTCCGGTGTAATGATTTTTCCCGACGTGTCGGAGCCGCGCACGGAGCCCGACTCTTTTCCCGGAACACCTTCCCAAGCCATATTTTCGCGAATCGCAGCGTACTCCATCTCTTCCGTGATAATGCCTTGCCGCGCATAATAGAGCTGGGTTATTTGGCTGCCCGCCTTGCGTCGGAAGACAGGGCGCAGCCGCGGACAAGGATGCGTATCCATGGGCCGGCATGAACGGGTACCCTCATCTAAAGCACGTTCTTTGATCCAAGGAGTCCGTAGTGGGGGCAATCCTTTTTCCAGATCGATAGATGCGTCAGGATCGGTATAAGGACCGGAGGTGTCATAAACGACTACAGGCGCGTTCTCTTCCAAAATAGTATCTTCTGCATCCCGGGTAGGGTGCAGATTAATCTGGCGCATGGCGACACGAATGCCCCGCGACCCTTCCACATATATTTTTTGGGATTGCGGAAAAGGTCTGCGCAATATGTGGCGATTTGAACCGCAGCCCAATCGTCCATTATCTCGTTCCACGTTCGGCATAAGGTCTACTCCTATTTTATCTCCCCGATAACAAGTCAAATAATCATGTTCAGGTCAATGCGGCAAGAGCATCAATCTTTGCTTCGAGATATTCCAAAAAGGCGTCCGGGCCGGGGATTGCTCCGGTCGCCTCCTGAATTATTTGTACTGCAGTTTTACGATTACCTACACGATGTACATGTTCGCGCAGCCATTCCAAACAGCCTTGGAATTGACCTTGTCCGATATCTTCCCACAGAGAAGGTACGGCCTGTTCCATAGCTTTCAGCAGCTGTGCCGCGTACAGGTTGCCGAGTGCATAGGTCGGGAAATAGCCAAAGGAACCATGGGACCAATGAATATCTTGAAGACAGCCCATGCCGTCGTTGGGAACGGTCAATCCGAGATAGCGCTCTATTTTTTCATTCCAAGCTGCCGGTAAATCAGCAGCATCCAATTCATCTTCAATCAATGCCGACTCAAGTTCGAAGCGCAGGATAACGTGAAGGTTGTACGTGCATTCGTCGGCTTCAACTCGAATCAATGACGGCGCAATGTGATTCGCCGCTTTGTAGATATCAACGGCACTCACCTGATCCAATTGTCCGGGGTAGAGGGTACGCAAAGCAGGCAGATAATGCTCCCAAAAGGGCAGACATCTGCCAATGGCATTTTCCCAGAGCCGTGATTGGGATTCGTGGAGTCCCAGCGACGGCGACGCCGCCAAGAAGCTGCCTTCGTCTTCCTCACGGAAACCTTGCTCATAAAGAGCATGACCGCCCTCATGAATAGAACTGAAGAGGGCGGAAAAGAAATCGTTCTCAGACAAGCGTGTGGTGATTCTCACGTCATGAATGGAAAAATTGGTTGTAAAGGGATGAACAGACTTGTCTTGGCGTCCCGATTGAAAATCAAAACCCATATCGCGCAGAACGGTTTCACTAAAAGACCATTGCCGCGCAGTATCCCAAGACTGATCCAACCACGACCGATCTTCCCTATCCATGATGTCAAGACTGTGCGCAAGCAAGGCGCGTTGGCGATTGCCGAGCACTTCAAAAATAGCGCGCAGCGAGGCGGCTGTCATGCCCCGTTCATAATTTTCCAACAAGGCATTATAGGGCGTTTCTTCAAAGCCGAGATAGGAAGCCTTTTCACGGGAAAGCGCTATCAATGTTTTGAGATGGGGCAAAAAGACGGAATACTTTTCTTCTTTGCGTGCTTGGATCCAAGCCTGTAATGCAGTGCTGCGCGCTTTGGAAAAACGGCGCACAAAATTATCGGGGATACGGGATGCCCGTTCATATTGATACGCAATCTCATTGACGAGAGCTTCTTCGTCGCTGTTACGCAGTCCTTCATCCCGCGCACGGGCAATCATGTCCCCCACATCAGGGTGGGTGAATAATTTATGGGTGTGGGCGTGAAGGGTCGCCAACTGACGACCACGGGCGGCAGCGCCGGCAACAGGCATGTAGACTTCCTGATCCCATTCCAATACAGCGGCAGCGGCACGCAAATTGCCCACATCGGACATGTGTACAGTAAGTTTTTCAAAAACCGATGATTGAGTCATGAATATTCCAGATAAAAAATCAAAGTGATGGGTAGATTAAACTATGGAAACACGTGTTCTCCTATCCGTGTATTATTGCATAGAAAGACAAGTGAACCAAGTAAAGCCATCGCATCTGTGGAAGGCGCCGCTTTGAGAGTCCGCCTCGACACGGAGCAGGTTGACCGAAACACACCCCCCACAAATCACAAGGCCTGCACCATAATTTCCGCAATGTATCGGCTTAAAGAAGCGGGATCGGGTACAATACCGCCTTCAGCCAACAAAGCCTGTCCATAGAGTAATTCTGCATAGGGCTTTAAGGCTTCGTCCGTCGTGTCCTTCGTGTAAAAATCATGAAGGCGCTCTAATAAGGGATGCTGAGGATTGAGTTCCAAAATCCGTTTAACAGGCGGTGCTTCCTGTCCCATCATCCGCATCATCTTTTCCATTTGAGGCGAGAGATCTTGGGAGTCAATAACCAGGCAAGCAGGGGAAGTACTGAGACGTCCGGACAGACGCACTTCTTTCACATGCTCGTCCAAAAGGTTTTTAAGGGCATCCAATAAGGCGCTGTATTCTTTCGTCTTCTCATCACGCAACTTGCGCTTTTCTTCTTTCTCCGATTCCGTGCCCAGATCCACATCTCCACGGCCAATGGCCTGCAGCTCTTTTTCCTTGAATTCGGAAATGGAAGAAGTCCAAAGTTCATCAACAGCATCGCTGAGCAGCAAGACTTCAAAGCCTTTGTCGCGAAATGCTTCAAGATGGGGCGACTTGAGCAGGGCAGCTTTCGACTCGCCTGTGATGAAATAAATGCTGTCCTGATCCGCTTTCATACGGCCCAGATAAGTCTCCAGCGAAATAGGCGTATCGCCGGATTCGGTACTGTCGAAAAGGGCAAGATCAAGGATATTGTCTCTATTTTCAAAATCCATCAACAGCCCTTCTTTGAAGGTGCGCCCGAATTGAGTCCAGAACTGCCGATACTTCTCCACATCCTTCTCGCGCAAGTCCTTTAAGGTGGACAGTATTTTCCCGACGATACCTTTGCTCATGCGCTGTACCTGTCGGTTTTCTTGGAGCAGTTCCCGTGAAATATTCAGCGGTAAATCTTCAGAGTCAACGACCCCGCGAAGAAAGCGCAGGTAGTCGGGCAAGAGCTCATGGCAATCGTCCATAATAAAAATTCGCTTGATATACAGATGCAATCCCATCTTTCGAAGGGACTCGGGCATCATCAAATCATAGGGCGCATTTTCGGGTATGTAGAGCAACATCCGATACTCCATGACCCCTTCCATTTTCGCCTGTATACGGAGCAGCGGATCAGTCCAATCATGGCTGATATGTTTATAAAATTCGTTGAATTCCTCTTCCGTCACCTCGTCTTTGTCGCGCAGCCATAAGGCTTTCATCGAATTGAGACGTTCGTCTTTGATAACCGTTTTTTCTTCCCCATCGGGCAAGGGTTTGCCTTCCGCGTCGGTCTCCTTTTCGGTACGCTCAATCTTCAAATAAATGGGATAGGCAACAAAATCACTGTAGCGTTTAACGATCTGGCGTATTTCCCATTCCGTGGCATAGTCCTTTAAACCATCTTCAGGATCGGACTCTTTTAAAAACAAGGTAACCGTTGTCCCGGCTTCGTCGCGTTCCCCCTCGCTCAGCGTGTAGCTTCCCTCGCCGGTACTCGTCCACACGGTAGCGTCCTCTTCTCCCGCCCGCCGTGTGCACAGTTCAACCTTATCCGCCACCATGAAAGCGGAATAAAAGCCCACACCAAATTGACCGATGAGTTCCGGCAGTGCCGCCGCCTCTTTGGTTTCACGGAGTGCGTCGATAAATTCCTGTGCTCCGGATCGGGCAATGGTACCGATAAAACGCTTGACTTCTTCGCGGCTCATACCAATGCCATTATCTGCCAGGCTCAGCGTGCGCGCTTTCGTATCGAACTCTATATGAATAGCCGCCTCTTCGCCGGACGCGAGCTCAGGCGCTTTCACCGCTTCAAAGCGGCGCTTGTCGAGGGCGTCCGAGCTATTCGAAATCAATTCGCGCAGAAAGATATCTTTGTTGGAGTAGACAGAATGAATCATGAGATCCAGAATCTGCCGCGCTTCCGTTTTAAATTGATAGGTTTTGGATGTTTTACTCATGGGTAATTCCTCCTCATTTCGATACCAATCTCAGATGTTGATAAAGTGCATTTAAAAAGATCCTCGTAAAAGGATCAAGGGGGCTTGTCGCCCGATCAGCTGCTCACATAGGCATCTATACTCTCGCGCAGGCTTCTAAAAATCCAAGCCCGTTTCTCAGGATCCGTTTCCAACAAGGTAACGCGGAAACCGGGATGCTTGCAATGAAAACCGCTGAGCGGGACCACAACAATGCCGGTCGCGCCCATCAGGTAATATACAAAACGTTTATCGGGATCCACCCCTTGTACCAATGTTTCGATACGCTCACGAACTTTAGGATCTTCGATGGGCAAGCTCTGATGCCCATTCAGCACCCCTTCTTTGAACATGACCGTAAGATAGAAAGCACCTCCGGGCTTGTTGACGATGGTAGAATCGCAGCCTTCGAAATAGGAAACCGCTTCATCAGCACGATCGCTGAACATTTGTGCGCGCGTCGCCAGATGTTGGTTAAAACGACCATTATCATAGACCAAAGGAAGTGCCATTTGGGGAAGGGTGGTCGAGCATACTTCAAGGCGCTTCGCCGCCAACAGACTGTTCACATAGGTGTTAAAATTGTCATTTTTTTTGCGGTTCAACACTTCGATCCAGCCGCAGCGCGCGCCCGGCCACGGGAATTCCTTGCTGATGCCGCGCATCGCCAAGCCGGGAACATCCTGAATCCATTGGCTCATATGAACGCGGGGATAGCCCGGATAGGTAACATGAATATAGATCTCATCAGCGATCATGAACAATTTATATTCTTGGGCAATGGCAACAATTTCATCCAAAATCTCACGAGGATAAACGGCGCCGGTAGGATTGTCCGGGCTCAACAGTAAAATACCGGCGATAGAATCGTTGTATTTCACTTTGTTGCGTATGTCGTCCACTTTCGGCAGCCAGCCATTATGGGGATCAAGATCATAAGTAACGTGGCCGTAGCCTGAATGGGCGGCTTCTGCCGATGAGTGCGTGCTGTACGCTGGGGACGGGCCTAATACCCGCGCCTCACGTTTAAGAAAACCATAGACACGCGCCACGGCGTCGCCTATGCCATTGAAAAACAAAATATCATCGGCCGTGATTTGGATACCGTCGGTACGGCGGTTTACGGTTTCGGCTAAAAAGGCGCGGGTACTTGGCACACCGGCGGTGTCACAATAACCATAGACAGCGGGCGTTTCCAATAGTTCATGGAGAATATCCCGTATCCACTGGGCCGGCATTTCCCCTTTTTCGACGGGGTCGCCAATATTTTCCCAGGTAATGCTTTGACCCAAGTCTCTGATGCCCCGTGCCACCTCAACGATTTCTCTAATTTCATATTTTAGATTGGTGGCGCCTTCATGTACAATACTGCGTCGCATAAAATGGTTCTTTCGTGATAATCGCACCTGAAAGGAATACACTAAGGTGTTGAAAAGACCGCTGTCACGCCCTTACAAATCCTGGTTAAATACAGGAATAGGAGGGAGTGGTTGGACGGGAACTACAGGTGTAGTATGATCCTATAATAGACTTTTCAATACCGGTAATGCAACAAGGATACCCTCGAATAGCGTGTAAAATCACCCCTATCGCAAGTCAATAGAATCGCAGCTGCGGCAATAAACATCCGACTGCGCAGCTGCGAAACAGTGCTGATATCCCGTCGTAACGGTATCCGTCCGACGATCGATTTTCATAACCGCTGTTTTTTCGACTTTATTCCATATAACAGCGGTTGATTCCGTTCCGTTGATTAAGAATGTTGTTACAGCATAAATTCGAGGGTGATGATTTTCTTTTTCGCGACCTGCAGCGTCAGACGATTCCCCGACGGCTGCACAGCTTCAAGGCGTTCCTCATCAAGATTGGTCAGCCATGCTTCCCGAATCTCTTTATGAAGAACGACCGCTGTGTTCACCGTTTCTGTCGTAGGATTGAAAAGACGCAGGATATAAGAGCCCGGCCGATCCTCCGCTTGTTTCAATGCGGTAATCTGGATGTTGTCGCCTTCCACGGCAAGGAAACTCATTGCCTTGGGCAAGCTGCCTTCATGAGGCCCGGCTTGTGCCGGTTCGAGAGGCAGATTCATATCTTCAGCTTCGCGGTAGCAGCCCTTCGTCCAGTCGCCTGTGTGGGGATACAGGGCGTAGCTCCACTCAAAATGACCCATGCACTGGGCAAGTTCCATTTCCGGATGGGTTTCCCATCTGCCGAATACGGGTGAGTTGCGGTAGGTAAAGGCGCGCATCAAGGTAATCGCGAGGGGACGATCAGCACGGTCCATTGCCTCGTATTCACGGAGACCGCTGTTATTGATAACTGCGAAACCACAGTTGCCGTCGGTCATATCCACAAAACGGTGCATGGGGTATTGCGGATTCGGATGTCCGTAATAGGGACTGCTTTCCTTGATCTGTATGTCTCTGCCGATAACATCATAGGCTATTTCCGCGTCACTGCGGTCACAGTCAAGACGGGTGGGGAAGACCACACGCAAGCGATGATGTTTGCAGGTGTTTTCGAAGCTGGTCGTCACATCCAAGCGCTTTGCATCAGCGCGCAATGTGAAACGGCTCGTGATAATCATCGTACGCCGTTCTTGGGTACGGCCCGTATCATTGATATCCCCTTCTCGGAAGTCCACATAGGGTTCATCGTCTACGCTAACCGGAATCTCCATGTGATAATCCACACGCATCCGCGCAAAGAGCGGTCCCGATTCTTCAAGGGCAATATAACAGGGCGCGCCGTGGGAGGTGATGATTTCATCCCGTTCCGGAGGCATATGTACCCACGAATGTCCCGTTTCTCCGCTGTCTTCCAAATAGTGGAGTCCCGTATAGCACCGTCCCGTTTCCTTGTGGGTCAAATCCAAGGTGCCGTTACTGTTAAACAGCACGCGCAAATGTTCATTTTCGAGGACATTCGCTTCCGGAGCCAGCGTACCGGGCACATAAGCAAAGCCTGCCTCACGGACAAGGTGATAGGTGCTGTAGCCAAAAGCGGGAATCTCTTCCGTCTCCACATGGCAGCGAACCCGTTCCGTACGAAGCTCCACAGAGATATCCTGTAAATTGCGGACGAGTACGCCCATGGGATATTTTTCTTGCTGCTGCAGGCGCAAGGTCTTTTTATCCGGTGTCTGAACGGAAAAGGCGGTATACCCCATATCCTGCGGCATATCGACCAAGCAGGAAACGACTGCTTTACGCGGGAAAGGACAAGGATTGAATACGGTCAACACGCTGTCAGTTGCGGGCAGGTCACTGTTATCGATCTGTATCTGCAAGCATTCGAGCCCGCGTCTTGCCACACCTTCCGCAATGATATTGATCTGGTTGAATCGGAAGATGGAGTCCCGCTCCATTTGATCAATACCGCCGCCCGTAATCGTGTCGTGCGGATGATTTTGAAGCAGGAATTTCCAGCCACGATCCAGTGCCGGCTTCAAATATTCGCCGCCGGTCATGGACGCAATGGCCGCCCAGGGTTCTGCACGGCGCTGCAAATTAACTTCGGCAATATGGTTGTGATGTTTCAGTCTCGGCCGTGCACTGATGATGTCGCCAAAGAGATGGGTCCAGCTGCCTGTGGCACCGGGATCGCGAAATTCGCCGCGCAGCACAATCGGATCCTTCACTTCTTTCTCCATAGCCTTCATGTACTCACCAAGGGTGGAGAAATGAATGTCATGCTCCGGCAATAGCTTTTGGCACAACTCCATGATCCGTGTTTCTTCCGGATCAGGATTGGAGGAGTCAAAGCCCTGCATACACACAATCTGGCTTGTGCTGAAATGCTCGGATTCATCTTGCACCAGTTTCAACAGCTGTTCGCGGATAGGACCGTCATTCCACTGTTTTTTCTTGTCGTCCAAAATGTAGTAGTGGTCGCGCTTCCGTTTATCATCAATGAGGCGGAAGGGCGCCGCGCCGCGATCCCAATCATAGCGCTGGTACACATCATCGGAGCCATAGCGCAACACACGGTACACATAGATGTAATAACTGAATCGGCTCATACAGCCAAAGCGTGAGCCAAGCAAGCGCGAACCGTCGGGGCCCTCAAGAACATATTCGCATTTGGGCGTATTAATGCCACGATAAAAAACGATATGATCAATGCCAAAGCCCTGGTAGATCTGAGGGATTTGTGAGGTCTGACCGTAAGAGAAGGGCGTATAGCCGCTTTTGGTGACGCCGCCAAGGGCGTTGGCGCTGCGATGGCCGACCACCAGATTGCGCACCAAGGATTCTCCATTGCACACGTATTCTTCAGGGAGTGAATACCAAGGGCCAATAAGGAGCCGCCCATTTTTCACGTGTTTTTCCACGAGCGCACGCTTCTCAGGACGTAATTCCAAATAATCTTCCACACACAATGTTTGTGAATCCATGGTGAAAGAAGTAAAAGCAGGATCGGTCTCCAAGAGATCAAGGAGCTCATCCATAAATTTCAATAATAAAAGGCGGGTCTCTTCAAAAGGATAACCCCATTCACGGTCCCAATGGGAATTGGATACGACATGGATCGTTTTTCTTTCCTGAGTCATGACAGTATTCTCCTGCACAGGTTAAAAGGGGAAGGTTTTAGATGGCCATATCAAAGCATATTAGCCGATAAATTTACAAATTGATGTATCCCATCCGATTACGCATCGCAGGCGAAGGAAGGACACAGATTTCCATTTGCCATGGTAAAGGGCGCGACGAAGGCGATTAACGCCGGGCATTTTAATACGATTGTGCGGCAATGACACGGCCGCGACAGGTTTTTCCCGTTATCATGCACGGACCCGTTTCATCCGAATCTTCCAAGGGTATGCAGCGCACCGTGGAGCGCGTATCGGCTTGCATGGTCTCTTCTACGATAGGATTGGCATGGTCCAGGAAGACACGGAAGAAGCCGCCTTCTTCCACCCGTTCTTTATATTCGTCGTAACTGTCTACGGTGTAGGTGCACGCTGCCATCCGATTTTTAGCAGCATCAAAAAGCTGGCTTTGAATCGTATCCAACATGTGGCGCAGCTCACTCAACAAATCATCGGCGCCGATCGTGGTCTTATCACCCGTATCACGACGAACCGCCACCACAGAATTAGACGCAACATCACGAGGCCCGATTTCAATACGTATGGGAATGCCTTTCAATTCCCACTCATTAAATTTGTAACCGGGTTTGTATTGTTCGCTGTCATCAATTTTAAAGAAAAGAGGATCCCAATCGCGGGTAATTTCCCGTGCTTTCCCGAGCACAGCAGCCTTTTCTTCATCAGAACGATAAATGGGAACAAAGACGACCGGCGTCGGAGCGAGCCGCGGCGGAATCACCAAACCCCGGTCATCGCTGTGGGTCATGATCATGCCGCCAATAAGCCGGGTGGACACGCCCCAGCTGGTGGCATAAACATATTTCAATTGAGAATCTTTATCTTGAAATTTTACATCAAAGGCCTTGGCAAAATTTTGACCAAGATGATGTGACGTGCCCGCTTGCAGCGCTTTGCCGTCTTGCATCATTGCCTCAATACAGTAGGTATGCAAGGCGCCGGCAAATTTTTCCGCCTCTGTTTTTCTGCCCACCAATACGGGCATGGCGAGGTATTCTTCTGCGAAACGGCGGTACACATGAACCATGCGCAGCGCTTCTTCTTCCGCCTCTTCATGGGTCGCATGGGCAGTATGCCCTTCTTGCCACAAAAACTCACTCGTACGCAGGAACAAGCGGGTGCGCATTTCCCAACGGCATACATTCGCCCATTGGTTAATCAATAAGGGCAGATCACGATACGAAGAAATCCAGTTTTTATAGGTAGAGCAGATGATCGTCTCCGAGGTGGGCCGAATCGCCAGCGGTTCTTCGAGCAGTTTGCCGCCGCCATGGGTGACCATGGCGCATTCCGGCGCAAAGCCTTCCACGTGCTCCGCCTCTTTTTTCAAAAAGCTCTCGGGGATGAACATGGGGAAATACGCATTTACATGACCGGTCTCTTTGAACATGCGATCAAGGTGCTGTTGGATCTTTTCCCAAATACCGTAGCCCGTCGGACGGATGACCATGCACCCGCGCACCGGCGAATGCTCTGCCATTTCTGCCTTCAGCACCACATCCAAATACCATTGTGAATAATCTTCTGACCGTTTTGTTATACCTTTGCTCATTATATCTCCCGGGAAAAGTCGGCTGTGCTTGTTGAGTCGTACATTGCATACGAATTTATCCGTAGTACACGAGTTTGAAATTGTAACACATCCCGGCAAAACCCAACAAAAACGCAGTAGTCCGGCAGTTCCGAAACCGTGTCCTTGATGCGTACATTATTCCCTGAAAAAGAATGAATTTCCGATCTTAAATCAAGTAAAATACAAGAGAAGCTTGTCTGGATATATGTCCCCGACTACAAAATAGGTGACCCTATTGAGTAATTTATAACAGATTCGGATTCGCCTGAACCCGATGTTCCGAAATTAACATGAAAGGAAACGGTATGGCAACAATCGAAGCGGGACTGAACACAGAAGCGTTCCGGCATGCAGACAAACCCTTGGAATACGCTCTTGCGGCAATTCGCAATCAAGGGTATCGGTATTGCGAGCTTAACATGCTTAACGGACGCGACCTCTTATGTGAAGCGGGATACTATGGCGCTGTGAGCATGGAGCGCGACCCCTTGGAAGTGCGGGCATTGGTTGAAAGTTTTGGACTCAAGGTCAGCGCTGTCAGCGCACATGCACCTATGGCACAACCGGAAATCAGTATACCCTTCCTGACACGCGCCATTGAGTTCGCTGATGGACTGGGCGCCGGATGCGTGTGCACAGATGAAGGCGTGGTACCGGAGTGGATGACCAAACGCCAAGCCTTCGACCTGTTTTACTATACGTTGCGCCGTGTCCTGCCGGTCGCGGAGCGCCACAAAGTGCACATCGCCTTGGAACCACACCAGAAGTACTCGGTAAAACTGAAGACCTATCTTGAAGTCCTCAATCTGGTGGAATCCCCTTACTTTAATTGCAATCCGGACACGGGCAACATCTTTATGGCGGGTCAAGATCCTTACACCTTTCTCGAAGCGATCGCAACGCGAGTTGTACATGTCCACGCCAAAGACATCGGCGGCGTAGTGATGAGCGATCGAGGCAAGGTTACGGGCGTGCCCTCCGGCTGTGCCTGTGGCGAGGGCGTCCTTGATTGGAAACGGATCGTCAGCATCCTTCGCAAGGCGAAATTCAAGGGCGTATTGTCGGTTGAGTGCAGTTCTGAAGAACAAGGCCAATCCAGCTTCGACCATCTTTCCAAGATTCTTGGAACCCAATGAACCGAGAAGAGCATTCTTTCTTCTCATCATAAAAAAAACGACAGCTGACCATTGTTTATCATGGGCCGCCCGGAAGGGCCAATGGTCGGCACTGTAAGGTGTGTTATTGTTATCCCGCAAGAACACATCATCGAAATGCGGAACCATCTAATTAAAAATAGGGTATCCGCAGGTTCAAACTCGAATTGCAACCCCTTCCTGAAAAAAGACTTCGGCCGGAGTTCTGTAATGAAGTGTTTTCCTTGGTCTATTATTTAAATCTTGAACAGCCCTTTGTAACTGCTCATCAGAAATTGTATCAAAACGAGTCTTTTTGGGAAAGTATTGTCTTAAAAGCCCATTAGTATTTTCGTTCCTAGCGCGATCATTTGAGCAGTAGGGGCGTGCGAAATAGACCTCTACGGATAATTCTTCAGCAATGTATTTATGAGCAGAAAATTCTGTGCCGTTGTCAAAGGTTATCATGTGAAGCTGTTTCGGATTGACCTTTTTTAAAAGATCTATTGTAGCCTGCGCTACCACGCTAGCATGTTTTGTAGCACAAAGAGCAGCAAATAGGTATAAAGATTTGCGA
>JAAYJI010000186.1 GCA_012523015.1 Candidatus Hydrogenedentota bacterium | reverse complement strand
ATTCATCACGTCGGCGTGGGCATCCCGTGTCTTGCCCTCACCGATACCTTTATCTTTCAGACGCGAAAGCGACGGCAACACGTCCACAGGCGGATAAATGCCCTGTCCATGAAGGGGTCTGCTCATGATAATCTGACCTTCGGTAATATAGCCCGTAAGGTCAGGAATGGGATGCGTCTTATCATCTTCGGGCATCGTCAACACGGGCAATTGGGTAATAGATCCGCCCTTGCCCTTAATCCGGCCTGCCCGTTCATAGATACTGGACAAGTCTGTATACAAGTATCCCGGATAGCCACGGCGCCCGGGCACTTCTTTACGGGCCGCAGAAATTTCACGTAAGGCTTCACAGTAATTAGTGAGATCGGTAAGGATCACTAAAACGTGCATCCCTTTTTCGTAAGCGAGGAATTCAGCCGTTGTCAACGCTAAACGAGGCACAGAAATACGTTCAATAGCCGGGTCATCAGCGAGGTTCATAAAGAGGACAGCACGTTCCAGCGCGCCGGTACGTCTAAAGTCTTCGACAAAGAACGAGGACTCTTCAAAAGTGATACCCATGGCTGCGAAAATAACGGCGAACTTTTCACCGGTTTTCAATACTTTCGCCTGACGCGCCACCTGCGCTGCCATGCGTGAGTGTGGCAATCCGGAAGCCGAGAAGAAGGGCAATTTTTGACCGCGCACCAAGGTGTTGAGCAGATCAATGGTTGATATACCGGTCTGAATAAATTCGTTGGGATAATCCCGCGCGTACGGGTTCATGGGATTCCCATTTATGTTCAACCATTTTTCCGGAATAATTTCTGGACCATCGTCAATGGGCCGGCCGAAACCGTCAAAGACGCGACCGAGCATATCACCGGAAACGCCCAATTCAATGCCTTTGCCCAAAAATTTAATGGTCATATTCTCGGTGGAAAGACCACTGGTGCCTTCAAAGATTTGGACGACTGCTTTATCCCGGTTCACTTCAAGCACACGTCCTCGGCGAATCGAACCATCGTCCATTTTAATGTCTGTCAATTCGCCAAAGGTAACGCCTTCGACGCCTTCGACCAAAACAAGAGGTCCGATAATTTCTTTTGCTGTACGATATTCTCTGGTAACCACGGCACGTCCTCAATTTATAGGTTCATAGTAAGGGTTCATTACACGCTCTGATCATCGTGACAGCGCGGCAATTTCTTTTGAAATAGTTTCTTTAATCACATCAAATTGAGCCAGCTCGCTTTCGGCAATCAATTTTGCACGCGAAATTTCTTCAAGCACGGGCAAGGCCAACAATTGATTGAGCACGACTCCCGATTGGAATGCAGGCTGTGCTTCTTGGTAATAATGCAAAATGAGGTCTAGCATTTTAAATTGCTTCTTAAGAGAAGTGTAGGTGTCCCGGTCGTCGAAAGCGTTCTGATGCAAAAAGTCTTCACGGATCATTTTGGCAACCTGCATGACCAGCCGATCGCCGGGCGGTAAGGCATCCATACCCACCAAGCGTACCAATTCATCCAGTTCTGCTTCGCGCTGGAGCAAGCCCATCGCACTGCGGCGATTATTTTGCCAATTCGCATCGATGTGTTCATTACAATGGGTATCAATTACATCCTGATAAAGACTATAGGAGGTCAACCAGTTAATGGCGGGGAAATGTCGTGCAAAGGCGAGTTTGTCGTCCAATCCCCAGAACACCTTAACCACACGCAAAGTCGCCTGTACCACGGGTTCGGAAAAGTCGCCGCCGGGAGGCGAAACAGCGCCAATAATAGACAAGGTTCCTTTACGATCATCGGAGCCGCTGCAAATCACACTGCCGGCGCGCTCATAAAAGCTTGCAATACGGGAAGCCAAATAGGCGGGATATCCCTCTTCGCCCGGCATTTCTTCAAGACGACCGGACATTTCGCGCATCGCTTCCGCCCAACGGCTCGTAGAATCTGCCATCAACGCCACAGAATAGCCCATGTCACGGAAATACTCCGCAATGGTGATGCCCGTAAATACGGATGCTTCACGAGCGGCAACAGGCATGTTTGACGTGTTCGCGATGAGCACGGTACGTTCCATGAGGGGCTCGCCCGATTCGGGGTCTTTTAATTCGGGGAACTCCATCAACACGTCGGTCATCTCATTACCCCGTTCACCACAACCTACATAGACCACAATTTCGGCATTCGCCCATTTGGCCAACTGATGCTGTACGACTGTTTTACCGCTGCCAAAGGGACCGGGCACACAGGCTGTTCCGCCCATGGTAAGGGGGAACAACATATCCAGCACACGCTGTCCGGTGGTCATGGTTTCGAGGGGCGGCAGTTTACGGGAGACCGGGCGGGGCTGCCGTACGGGCCAGCGCTGCACCATGCTGATCTCTTTGGCGCCGTTGGCAGTGTCGATAACAGCAACCACCGTATCCACATTGCCGGTGACAGGCGCAATTTTTGATATCACGCCCTCAGCGCCTAAGGGCACCATGATTCGGTGCAATACAAGTTTGCTTTCTTGTACTGTACCCAACACATCGCCGTGGGCAACGGTGTCGCCAACCTTGGCTGCCGGTTGGAAATCCCATTGCAGACTTCGGTCCAGAGCGGGACTTTCCGCACCGCGCACAATGTATTCCCCAAACTCGGCACTGAGTTTATCGAGGGGCCGTTGGACACCGTCATAAATGGAGCGAATCAGACCGGGTCCAAGTTCTACGCTGAGTGCCTCATCGGTACGGAACACAGGCTGCCCCGGTCCGATCCCTTCGGTTTCTTCGTACACTTGGATGGAGCAATCTCCTCCACGAATCTCAATAATTTCTCCGAACAGGCGGGCTTCACCAACACGCACCATTTCATACATGCGTGCGTTTGCGAGTCCTTTTGCCACCACCAGTGGACCGGATACTTTAACGACTTCACCCTGTGCGTTGCTCATAAGAAAAACCCTTGTTTTATCACTTGGTCTAAACCAATCGCTTGTCTATTATTCTTTACCTAACATATCGACGCCGATGGAATACTCAATCATACGGCGTATTGACGCGAAACCGAGGTGTTCGCTGCCCTTATGCGTTGGAATGGTAGAAAGGATAGCCTGACTGTTCTCACGAAAATTGGCTATAATCTCTTCACCTTCCGAGGCGAGATTTTCGCTAACCAACACAATGCTAGCGTCATTATCACGGATTAATTGACCCAAAGCACGGGTCAATGACTCCGTATCATCCGCATGGATCACTTCAAATCCAATACCTTTAAATCCCAGTATCTGGGCTTTATCTCCCACTACATAAGCCTTAGACATAAGTATTCCGTATTCGCCGTTTAAGCAGGTCGGCATCCAGTTTGTTCAATTTACCGCTAATCAATAATTTTAAATTGAATACTTCCACCCACAGCCCCCACAAATAGCCTGCCAACCGTTCCGGACCGGCAGTCTGCAATTTAGTCCGCTGCGCCAGAGCAGTTAAATAATTGGCACACAACAATTCAAAGGTTGAAACTTGCTCTTCTTCTTCCGCTTCCAAAGCTTGTTCCCACAAATCACTCAGATCGCCGGGAATGATCGTGCCCCATGTACGGACATCAGGGTTCGCGCATAGGTCGGTGATCAATCCGTCCAGGTCAGCAATGGGCAACAGATGTTGTTGGTACAATTTCAGCGAATGCCCCATCCGTGCCGCGCGCCAAAGAATGAGAAGTACTTTTCCCATCACACGGCATTTCACCCAATCTGAAATTAACGGAACCTTTAGGTCACTGACTAAATACCAATAATGACGCAAATAGGCTCCGTCTAAAACGATATCAATTTGCATCTGACTTTCGGGATCGCTGTTCGATAAGAGGGCAAGCGTTGCAATAGCCGGCCGTATAATATCGGGCAGCAGTTGTATGGAACCGGCAGCGACTTCGGTCAGACGTGCTTCTGTAAACAAATTGGTTTTAAAGGGATATCCCACGCGATTTTGCAGAGCGCGCTTCAAATTTAAATAGTCGTCGGAAAGCGTGAATATATCCGCAATTCCCGGTTCCGGCGAATTACTGCGAAGGGATACAATCTGATCGTGGACATAACTATCCAAGATCGTGCTCCAGTCTTCCCACGAAAGGGTTCCGGGAACCATGTGTTCACGGAGGGACGTATCTTGAAGACGATGGAACAAGTCTTCGGCTTTTTCCAAACCGGCAAGTGATTCGAAGAATTCGAAGGGAGTAAGCCGTCCTTCAAGAACGCTGACACGCCCGCAGGCGAATCCCCATTTATTCAAACTTTTTGTCAAAGTTGTCAATCGGGAATCCTCTCACTATTTTTGTTCCGAAAACAACGCAGCAGAAATTTCCGGGGCCAATTCATATTCAATACCTTCCAGCAAGGTATCCAGACTCTGGTCAACCTGAAAGCTTTCTGTAACGAAAATGAAGCCGCCACGCGCCTCCAGATGCCGTTCCGTATGAATACGTACCTGACAATCCTCGGCTCTGCCGACATTGAATTCAGCTGCTAAAGACTCGAAAACAGGCTGTTCATCGGGGTGGATAACCAAGCTGCCCCCTTGTTCACCAACCGTTTCCTTCAACAATTTCATAAAGATAGAAGCATATTCTTGCGCAGGCAAGGCGACGATTTGCTCACGTGCATTTGAAAATATAGAACGAAGAATCGCGTTCTTACGCGTTAAAAGCGTCTTGTTCGCTTCACCTTGCTCTTGGATTAATTTCCGAGCAAACTCTTCTTCTATGCTTCGGGTCAGCACTTGATAACGACGCTCGGCATCCTGTTCCGCCACGCGCCGCTGCGATGCTAACTTCTCATCGGCAGCTTTTTGGGCAGCAGCAAGAATGCTTTCCGCTTCCGTTTGGGCTGCCGCTTGTACAGCCTGTATAACTTGCTCTATTGCCATGACATTACTTTCCCTGTGTGAGGCCGTTACCTGTACTGATACCTATCAGCCGGGACGGATCCCAAGTTAAGGTCAGCCATTCGCTCCCATCGAGGTCAGCCAAATGATGGTCAGGATACCGGCCAACAAAGCGACCACCGCGTAGGTCTCCACCATAGCGGGGAACAACAAGGCGCGTCCGGACTCTTCTTTACGGCGACCGACCAAGGCGATCCCTGCGGCAGAAGCTTCGCCCTGCCACACCGCTGATACCAAGAGGGCGGCACCGACGCCTAAACCGACAAAAAAGAGAGCAACGCCTGTACTCATTGCGCCCGAGGCTTCCCATGCGCCATTAATCAGACCGGTGCGCATAAAAATCATAATCGCCGTAATAAAGCCATAAAAGCCTTGCGTCCCCGGCAGCGCCAGCATCACCAACAACTGACCGAAGAGATCCGGTTTCTCACTGATCACTCCGGCAGCGGCCTGTGAGGCAATACCAATGCCTTTACCGGAACCGCAACATCCCAAGCCGACGGCAAGCCCTGCTCCCGCGATAGCCAACCCACGACCAATTTCAACAGCCAATGCTTGATCCATGATTACTCTCCATTACTAATGTTGCCAATATTCAGCACGAAAACAGTTTTACACAGTCAAGAACCAAAGCTTTTATCGTTGCTTATGCAGGATTGCATTTTTGGAATCGAAACCAAGCGGCGAAAAAGGTTTGGAACCTGTTGTGTAAAAGCGTCCGAAAAACTCAACGAAGATAAGACGCATGGAGTGCACAAAGGCACCCAACACGTTGATTAAAAAATTAAAGATATGGGCGACAATCAAAATAAAGACAAAGAGGAAAGCGCCTACATAAGGAATGGGACGGAGCAGATCCGCCATCATATTAAAGGATAACGCTACAATGGTGGTGGTCAGCGACAGGGCGAGGAGCCGGCAATAGGACATGGTATCGCCTATAAAGGCGGTAAGCCCATAACTACCCACAATACCATAGAGGCTGATCACGCCGGTGATTAATTTGGCGGGTATGCCCTCGGCATCTCGTCCTTGTGTAAGAATAAGCCCGAGAGCGCCGCCAATAAAGAGAAGCAAGCCAATGTTGAATACTACGCTCGGGATGGGAGCGAACATTTTAGCGATCACAATGGAAAAGCCGGGTAAAATAATCAGCCACAACAGTCCGTCGCAGAAGGCTTCGATTTTATCGCCCCGCTGCAAAGCATCATACATTTTTAAAGCAATACCATAAAACTGGTTTGCTATACCGATGGCAACCGAAGCGAGCAACGCGACAATGGGTTTTTGGAGGGGATCTAAAATCTGCGTAGTGGTCATAAGCTGAAGTAATAAATTATTTTCACCGAGATATTTTTCTGCGTAGAGGTCGCCGAAGAAAGAGCCCAGTATAAATCCAAAGAACATCGTGCTCAGACCGGAATAGAATAAAAGTCTTGCAAAATTGTAGACCCCTTCATAGGCTTTGGTTTTGCGCATGATATAAAGGCTCAGCAAAACCAACATGCTTCCATAGGCAACATCACCAAAACAGATGCCGAAGAATATGAGGAAGGTAGGCAGAATCAAGGGCGAGGGATCGAAAGTATTATAAGCGGGCCGCCCGAAAAGATCAACAAGCATCTGAGCAGGCCGAATCATAGGCGACAAGGAAATATTTACGGGAGGATTGTCCTCATCGGTACAGGACTCTACAAAAAGAGACGCGCCGGAAAAATTACTTTTCAACATACTTTCTACGGAAGGTACATCGACTTCACGAATGAAACCGGTCACCATCTGCACCCATTTCCCGACGGCACTTTGCGTCTGAGCAAGACTTAATTTGCGCCGATCCTCCCAATAACTACGGAGCAACAAAAAGCTGTGCCGGTGCTCTGCCAAAGCTTCCGTTTCCGAGGCGACAAAACAAATCCGTTCTTGGAGTTGGTGCCGTTCCTCTTTGAGATGTTTCACCATTTCATGAACGGTGCCGTTGATATTCGGCAAGGTAATTTCGAGGAAACCATGATCAGCCAAACACCGGTCGAAACTGTCTTGTGATTCCGGGAGACAGGCGGTCACGATCCAACGTTTATCGGTGTCGGACTCGCCGTCTCCACCATGATCAAGTTTAAGACGTTTCACTTCTTCAAAAGCGGCCAATGCCGGCAAAGCGGTATCAGCTTGGAGAGACTCCAGTCCAGATTTTGAAATGCTGCCGAAACGCAATGTGACGGATTTAATTTTATGAAAGGAGTCAACAGGGAAAGGAAGTGCTTCTAGAGGACGTAAGTCTTTCAGACGACTTTCCACTTCGCTCAAACTGCGTTCGACACGACGATATTTGCTATCTAATTTTTCCGCTTCTTCGTAGTACCGATCCAAGTCAAAATTCGCTTTAACCTTTTCGAGTTCGTCGGGATCGACGAGCAACGGAACGGGAGCCAAACCTTGGATAAAAGACTTTTTCACCGGCGCGAAATTATCGAGAAGGCCGATAATCAAATTCAGGCGCTGCAGATTGCTGTCGCAGCTCTCGGTAGACACTTCTTGGCGGGTAAGTTTTTCTTCAGCGTCTTGATACCGATCAAATACATCGACAACTTCCATGACCCCCATCTCGTGCAGTTTATCCATCACTTCCTGCGTATCGGAGACGGGACAAAGAAGTGTCATTTTTTTCATTGTGTCAATGGACATGATTATATCTCACGAAATTTGGCTACGATCTTCTCCCGTTGCTGAGCAATAAGATCTTCGGAAATTTGCGATAAAGCGCCAACCGATTTCTCGGCAGCGGCCTTTTGCTGCAGGGTCTCCGATTCATACCGCTCCAAGGCTTCCTTGCGAAAAGCTTCCACTCGTTCGTCCAAAGAGGCCGCTATTTCTTGTTGCTGGGCAAGGACAATGGCGTCGGTTTGCTTTTGCAAGGCTTTGGCATCTTCATGGGCCTTTTCCACAATGGCGTCGGCATCCGTTTCAAGTTTCAAAATTTTATCAATCAATGTGTCCATAATCGACATCCACCTTTTCTTTACTTACTGAACGGTAGGTACATCACATTAACAATTCAGAACAACTGATTCAAACGTGTTTGAGAATCGAACCGACAGTAGGCAAGGGAACTCCCAAATAAATTAAGACTTCCTAATTAAATGGATTATAGAGCATCATGATTTTGAAATGCAACTTTTAATCCAAGCACAGCTTCAAACTCGAATTGCACCCCTTTCCTGAAAAAAGACTTCGATCTTTAATGTTGCGATTTGACTCGGAGAAAGCGGTTGTGCCCCAAAATAAAGCGTTGGACTTTCCTAATGCCACAGTCACGGAAAAATGGTCGTGCGGGCAGCAGGCTAAGATTGCACTATCCCGATTATTCATGTTATGATACCACTTTCCAATTACACAAGGGCGCCATGTCATGCCTGTCAGTCAGGCTATTTATTCGGGTGTTCGGCAATGTGAGCCGAATACACGCCGGCGCCCTGAGGTTTAACCCGAATGGAGGATTACCCTATGGCATTGGTTACAATGCGCGAATTACTGGAAGCCGGCATTCATTTCGGCCACCAAACCCGACGCTGGAACCCCAAGATGGCTCGTTACATCTTCAGCCAGCGCAACGGCATCTACCTGATTGACTTGAAACATAGTCTCCGTCAACTGTATCAAGCCTACAGTCTTGTCCTTGATGTGGTCACCAAAGGCGGACATGTGCTTTTTGTCGGCACCAAGCGTCAAGCCCAGGAAACGATCCGGCGTGAAGCCGAACGTTGCGGCATGTATTATATGAAGAAACGCTGGCTGGGCGGAACATTGACCAACTACCAGACTGTCCAGCAGAGTATTGCAGAACTGACGCGCCTGCAAACCATGGTGACCGATGGCACCATCGAAAAATACACCAAAAAAGAAGCGGTGAAGCTGAACAAAAAACGAGAGAAACTTGAAAAAGATCTGCTCGGTATTCAGCATATGCCCGGCCTGCCCAGCGTTATGTTTGTCATCGACATTGGCCGTGAAGATATTGCCGTGAAAGAAGCCAGACGATTGGGAATCCCCTGCATCGGTGTAGTGGACACAAACTGCGATCCCGATGATGTTGATCTGCCTATCCCCGGAAATGACGATGCGATCCGTGCCATTGACCTGTATTGCCGGCTTATGGCGGACGCGGTCATTGAAGGAAAGCTACGGGCGGAAAAGATTCGCGCAGAAGAAGAAGCGACACGCCGCGCCAAGAATGAAGGCGCCGACAGTTCCGATGACGCGCCTGCTGCAGAAGCAACGGCTGAAGAAACTGCAGTGCAGGATGAAGCGGCAAAAGACGAGGCTTATGACGCGCAGTATGACACGGCTGCTACAGAAGAAGCGGCTCCCGAAGCGGCAAAAGACGAAGCTTCCGACGAAGAAAAAGAAGAAGCTTGAGTTTTACTGAAACGCGGTTGCACGTCAAAACCTCATAGAACAAATCTATACTAGAAACCCCTTCCCACTTAATTGTAAGGAGAAAAAATATTATGGCCATTACAGCGGCACAAGTTAAAGAACTGCGGGATGCTACCGGCGCCGGCATGATGGATTGTAAACACGCATTGCAAGAACGCAATGGCGATTTTGATGAAGCGGTGAAATATCTTCGAGAAAAAGGAATTGCCAAAGCGGCGAAACGGGCTGACAAAGTTGCCTCTGAAGGCGCCGTTGCTTCCTATATTCATATGGGCGGTAAACTCGGAGTGCTCGTGGAAGTCAATTGTGAAACCGACTTTGTCGCACGAGGCGACGACTTCAAAACTTTCGTGAAAGATGTCTGCTTGCAAATTTGTTCGACCAATCCCACCTATGTGACCAAAGAAGAGGTACCCGCAGCGGATTACGAAGCGGAAAAGGCCGTCTATGTAAATCAAGCCGTTGAAACGGGCAAACCGGAAGCCATTTGCGAAAAAATCGCCGAAGGCAAAATGCAAAAGTGGTTCAGCGAAGTATGTCTTTTAGAACAGCCTTTTGTTAAGGACGACAAAAAGACCATTACGGATCTCATGTCAGAACTTACCGCCAAATGCGGCGAAAAAATCGCGATCCGACGCTTTACCCGATTCCAGCTGGGTGAATGCATTGAAAAGCCTAAGTGTGACCTCGCCGCTGAAGTCGCCGCTGAACTGGCTAAAGCAGAAGAACAATAGAGATCAGGAGTGCTGCGTTGTCCCAAGCCATTTATAAACGTATCATGCTCAAACTCAGCGGTCAGGCCTTGGAAGGCCCTGACTGCGACGGCGGCATTGATTTTCAAACGGTGGGACGATTCTGCGATGAAATCGTAGACGTGGCTTCTCTCGGTGTAGAAATTGGTTTGGTCGTGGGCGGCGGCAACATCTTTCGCGGCGCTAACGCCTCCGAAACAGGACTTGATCGCCCCACCGGTGATTATATGGGTATGCTCGCGACCGTTATCAATGCCCTTGCTATCCAGGCAGCGCTCGAGAACCGCGGTGTTTTCACACGCGTCATGAGCGCCATAGAAATGCCGCCCGTGGCGGAACGCTATATACGGCGCAGAGCCACCCGACATCTGGATAAAGGACGCGTTGTAATCTTTGCTGCCGGTACAGGAAATCCTTTTTTTACAACGGATACAGCAGCCGCATTACGGGCCAGCGAAATCGGAGCGGAAATATTAATCAAAGCGACTCGTGTAGACGGTATTTATTCGGCCGACCCCGAATCTCATAAAGATGCCGTGCGCTACGAAGAGCTGAGCTATTCCGAAATACTCGCCCGTCGTTTGCGTGTTATGGATGCAACGGCTATTTCCCTTTGTCAGGAAAACAGATTGCCGGTCTTGGTCTTCGACCTTACCCATCCCGGCAATCTGCTTCGTGTCATACAAGGAGAATCTATTGGAACTTTGGTGAAGGAAGAATAATCATGCCCCACACAGCTATCATTAAAGAAGCCAGCGACAAGATGGAAAAAAGCGTACAAGCGCTTAAACAAGAGTTGTCGAACATCCGTACGGGACGCGCAAATCCCGCCATGCTCGACACCATCGACATTGACGTTTACGGTTCTAAAATGAAAATCAATCAATTAGGCAACGTAACCGTTCCCGATCCCCATCTGCTCGCTATTGATCTCTGGGATAAATCACAAATTGCCGTGGTAGAAAAGTCTTTGCGTTCTTCCTCGCTCAATATCAACCCTACGAATGACGGCCGGTTGATTCGCATTCCTATTCCTCCGCTCACGGAAGAGCGACGCCGTGAATTGGTGAAGCTTGCCGGCAAAATGACGGAAGAAGCGAAAGTCGCGGTACGCAATGTACGCCGTCATGCAATGGAAACAATTAAGACACAACAAAAGGACGGCGTGATCCCCGAAGATCAGGCACATCAGTTGTCTGACGACGTTCAAAAAGAAACAGACACCCATGTGCAGATGATGGATGACGTGTTCAAAGCCAAAGAACTCGATATTATGGAAGTCTGAAGACAAGGCGCTTCAGCTGCGCATACGTCAATCGGAGCCGCGGCAGGTTTATCCTTTCGCGGCTTTTTTGATTGATAGCTTCAGCATCTGTCCTGAATCAATACGCCCGGCAAGAACGCGCGAAAATGGAGCGTAGATATGACCAACCCTATAAAAATTGATAGTCGTATCGACCCGGAACGTGTCCCGAAACATATTGCCATTATCATGGATGGCAATGGCCGTTGGGCAGAACGTCACGGTAAAACGCGGATGAAAGGTCACGAGGCGGGCGCAAATAATGTCTATGAGATTACGGAGTGCTGCCGCGAATTAGGGGTTCAGACCTTTTCTTTATTCGCGTTCAGTACCGAAAATTGGCGCCGCTCTAAACAGGAAGTACAATCGTTATTTTCTCTTATGTCGCGGTATGTGAAGCGTTATTCCAGTCGCATTAATGAAACCGATGTGCGCCTGCTGCATATTGGCTCCCTCGAGAAGCTGCCCCAAGAAACGGCTGCCGATATTAAAAAAGGTATTGAGCTCACCTGCAACAATAAGGGGATGACTGTATGCGTAGCATTGAATTATGGCGGGCGCCAAGAACTTGTTGACGCAACCAAACGTATGGTTCACCAAGTCATTTCCGGAGAACTCAAAGAAGAAGACATTACCGAAGAAAACTTTGCCGCCAATTTATATGCGCCCGGACATACAGAAGTGGATCTTTTAATTCGGACCAGCGGTGAAAATAGAATCAGTAACTTTATGCTTTGGCAAATATCTTACGCAGAAATTATTATTACCCCTACGTTATGGCCCGACTTCAATCGTGACTGTTTGAACGATGCCATTGTGGAATATCAATCCAGACGACGACGTTTCGGAGGCCGGCCGTGAAGCAACGATCTATAGACGGTTTGGCACTTAGGGTTATTACCGCCGGTGTGTGGTTGCCCATTGTTGCTGTGATCGTATGGCTGCCCGCTTTACGGTGGCTTTTTTTGGCGCTCGTATGCTTTTTAAGCTTTATGGGGACCCGCGAATTCTTCGCCATGGCGGGCAAGCGCGCTATGAACGAACTGGCGCGGCCTGTCACGGTCTTTGCCCCCATCTTAGCGATTAGCCCGCTCTTCGACGCGCTGCCTATGGCAACAGCGCTTTGTTTTTTAGGCACCATGATTGCATTTCTTGCAACGCCCAAGAAAGACATGGCAGATCTCGCTGTCGGCGCGCTTGCATTGCTCTACGGCGGTTATTTACCCGCCTATTTTGTGTTGCTCCACCAAAGCGCAACCGTTGGACCTGCCTTAATTACGCTGTTGCTCGTACTGATTGGCACGTCTGACACCGGCGCCTATTTAATTGGGAAGCAGATCGGCAAACACAAACTGGCGCCCACGATCAGCCCTAACAAGACGGTAGAAGGTTCAATCGCCGGATTAGTTAGTGCCGCAGCAGCCGGAGCCGTCTTGTTTCTGTTAAAAGAACAGCTCCATTGGGAATCTTATCCCAACTGGCATGTTTTAGTATATGTAGGCATAGGGCTAGTGTTGGCAGTCGTGGGTCAATTAGGCGACCTTACAGAAAGCGCCTTGAAACGCAGTGCTGACGTAAAAGATTCCGGCAAGCTCTTTCCCGGACACGGCGGCGCACTCGATCGCTGCGACGCCTTTTTGTTTGGAGCCCCCGTGCTTTTTCATCTCTTCCTCTATCTTGCTTGACAAGCTAGGGTCACCCCGGCGTGACCACAATTTCAGGATGATTTTTATTTATGTATGAAACAGAACTTGAAGCATTAAGTAACTACGCAAAGCGATTGAAAGAACTGCGCCACTGCCTCAACGTGGATGCCCTTAACCAAGAAATCGCAGCTATTGAAAAAATTATGTCTGCTCCCGGTTTTTGGGATAATCAAGAAACATCGCAAAAAGTAGTTCAACAGCTAAAAGCCTATAAGAACATCGTCGCTACCCCCGATGAACTGCGCCAAGAAATCGAAGACACCGAAACACTCGCAGCAATAGCCGCTGAAGAAAACGATGCTTCTCTGACCGGGGAAATTGAAAGTCAAATGGAAAGCATCAAAAAGAAACTGGATCGCCTTGAATTGAACAGCTTGTTCATGGATCCCCGTGACGAAAATGCCGCCATTGTCAATATTCATCCCGGAGCCGGAGGCACCGAATCTTGCGACTGGGCCGACATTTTGTATCGCATGATTGTGCGCTATTGCGAACAAAATGAATTTGAAGTGGAAGTCCTCGATTATCAGCCCGGCGATGAGGCGGGGCTCAAAAGTGCCGCCCTTCGTGTGTCCGGTCCTTTTGCCTATGGCTCACTCAAATCAGAAGAAGGCGTGCACCGCTTGGTGCGTATCTCCCCCTTTGACTCCAATGCCCGACGGCACACCTCCTTTTCTGCCATTGAAGTGTTGGCGGAAGTAGACGATACGATCGATATTGAAATCCGCGAAGAAGACTTGAAAATGGATGTATACCGCTCAAGCGGCGCAGGCGGTCAAAAGGTGAACAAAACAAGCAGCGCCGTGAGACTGACCCATCTACCCACGGGCATTGTTGTTTCCTGTCAAATTGAGCGCTCACAGCACAGAAACCGGGAAACCGCTTTAAGTATGCTCAAAGCGAAGCTCTATGATCTGGAGCTTAAACGACAAGAAAACGAGATGAACGCCCAGCGTGAGAATCAACAAGATGTGGCTTGGGGCAGCCAAATACGCAGCTATGTCCTGCATCCCTACCAAATGATCAAAGATCACCGCACCAATGTGGAAACAGGGAATGTGAATAAAGTTCTTGATGGAGATCTGAGCCTTTTTGTAGAAGCCTTTTTGAAATGGAACCTGGAACGCAACGCGAAAACAGCCTAAACATGCTATTGAACTGAAACTGTCCGCCTTTAACTATTGGGATGAAAATAAATGACCACATCGAACTTTGATACCGACAACGCCCCTATTTCCGACGACGCTGCCCTCAAAGGCGGTGAGGCTGAATTGCGGCGGCACCGACTCGCGAAACTTGATCGTATTCTCAGCCGCGGCGAAGTACCTTATCAATACAGTTATGACAGAAGCCACACCATCGATGCTGCCCGTGCACAATTTGAACGGATGGAGAAAGAAGCTTCTGAAGACGAAATCATTCCGATCCCCGCACGACTTGCAGGCCGTATTGTGGCACGGCGCATCCAAGGCAAAAGCACCTTTTTAGATATACGCGATGAAAAGGCGCGCATCCAAGTTTTTCTGGGTGAGAAGCAGGTAGGGGAAGAAGCCTACGAAAATTCTAAAGATTTGGATATCGGTGATTTCCTCGGTGTCAAAGGTTTGGTGAAACGAACAAAGCGCAACGAGATCACCATCTTTGCAGAAAGCTATAGCTTGCTTTCCAAATCATTGCGTGCTTCCGCCGAAAAATATCACGGCATATCTGATGTGGAAATACGCTATCGCCACCGTTACCTGGATCTCGTCGCTAACCCTGAAGTTATGGATACGTTCCGCAAACGAATCCAAATGATCGATGTCATGCGTGCATGGCTGGTTGAACGCAATTTCCTGGAAGTGGAAACACCAATGCTCCACCCCATCCCCGGCGGCGCGACGGCACGCCCTTTTATTACCCACCACAATACCTACGACTCAGAATTTTATTTGCGGATTGCACCGGAACTCTATCTTAAGAAATTACTTGTTGGCGGATTTGAACGTGTTTTTGAAATCAACCGTTGTTTCAGAAACGAAGGGGTAGATGGACGGCACAACCCGGAATTTACCACCATGGAACTTTATGAAGCCTATCAAGATTACATGGGACTCATGGACGAAACAGAAGAAATGCTCACCCACGTCATTAAAACCGTGGTGGGCGGTTCCGAATTCGAGTATCAAGGAAAAGAGATTAGCGTAGCCCGACCCTGGCAGCGCATCACCCTTTTCGAGGCCATAAGACGCTATGCAGGCATTGATCTGGAAGCTACCCGTGACCGGGATGAGGCGGCACGCCTTGCCCAAGGAATCGGGATCGAGGTTAGCTCCGACATGGGCTACGGAAAAATCGTGGACGAAGTGATGTCAGAGAAGGTACAGCCGCAACTCGTTCAGCCTACCTTCCTTTATGACTACCCCATTGAGTTGTCCCCCTTAGCAAAGAAGAAACGCGATAATGAAGCCCTTACAGAACGCTTTCAACCTTTTATCGCCTGTCTCGAAGTGGGTAATGCCTTCTCCGAACTCAAAGATCCACAAGATCAGCGGCAACGCTTCGAAGCACAAATGGCGCTGCGTGAAGCTGGCGATGATGAAGCGCAATTCCTAGACGAAGACTTCCTGCTCGCACTGGAAGTGGGGATGCCGCCTGCGGCAGGATTGGGTATCGGTATTGATCGCCTTGCCATGCTGGTCACCAATTCCCCCTCCATCCGTGATGTCATCTTTTTCCCTCAACTGAGGATCCAAGGATAGCGGTACAGAGCGGATAGGTTATTTTACTTTATCCGGGAAACTTTGATATACTTAGCGTAAAGAGTACGACCTCTGCATTGTGTCGGGGTGTGGCCTAGCCCGGTTAAGGCGCTTGACTGGGGGTCAAGAGATCGCTGGTTCAACTCCAGTCACCCCGACCATTTTTTTTCTTAACACCTCCCCTTAGCGAAGCGCCATTATAAAGCGTGCGCGAGGTCTCTTCTCCCCCCCACTTCCCCTCTGACGTAGACGATTGTGCTGTCCTATTGGTGGTGCATCTCCCCCGCAACTAAAACCTTTTTTCGCCGAAAATTCAAACAACAACCACACCCTCGGGTTTGAAAGACTAACGGAGACAAAGCTTCACTAATTGGTAGATGAAAAAAGAAGCATTTTGCCCGGCAAACAATTGGCCTTGATAACGAATGGATAGGACGTAATGGGAAAGTGGTGTACCCCCGTAAACCGGTCCCCTATATACTGAGAGTTTCCCATCTGTCCTTCAGGCAAGGAGACTCGACTATATCGAAAAGGAAACGTCACAATCCGAAACAGATCCGTCGCAAACTTCAGGATGCGGACTGTCTTTTGAATGCTGGAAAGTCCGTGGAACATGTATGTCAAGCCTTAGAAATGAGCAGTGCAGCCTACCATCGCCGGCGCAATCAATAGAGCGGTATGAAGTGCGAAGAAGCGAAGCGTTTAAAAGAATTAGAAATCGGGAACGCTCGATTAAAGAAGCTTTTGCCCGAGGCAGAACTAGACAAGGCTATACTGCGGGACATAGCGGAGGCTTGACACGAGGACTTGACATCTCCTATAAATATGCTACACAAACATGCAAAGGAGTTCGCATACCCTTACTGCTCAAACGATCGCGCTAGAAACGAAAATATAAATAGGCTTTCAAGCCCTCTCTGACAACAACCTTGATACAGTTACCTTCTTTAAATTAGTGTAGAGGGCAAGGAGACCTGAATTATGAGAGATGTTGATGATGAAGGGTTGTTAGTTTCAAAGAATTCGTCTTTTATTT
>JAAYJI010000185.1 GCA_012523015.1 Candidatus Hydrogenedentota bacterium | reverse complement strand
TTACCATTGTAGACGGGATCCAAGGCAATGGCCAGTATGTGGGCACCTATCTCGCCCACGGCGCCAATAGCCCGGGTTGGTGGGGCGAAGGCGAAATCAAGTTTTTCATTGACGGCGATACGGAATTCCCCACCATTTGCGGCACCGGCGAAGAAGATTACTTCTGCGGTTCCTACGGCTACAATGAGATTAAACAAGACGGCAAATACGTCTATGAAAGCTTCTCATCGCCCTATGCAGGCTTTCACCATATCCCCTTCGACGGCGAACAACGGCGCTTTGGACAGTATCGTTGGCATATTACCGATCCCGTCCGCTTCAGAGAAGATCTGCGCATCACCATCCAGAGCTTGGGCTGGCAAAGCCAGGGTCGGTATCTGCCCTTGCAGGATGACTTGGCATCCGTGGCATTTTGGTACCAGATGGAGCCCCACGCGCCCTTCCCCGCCTTACCGGATCGGGAAGCGTTGGTCATTACCAACTAAATAGAAAAACGAATAGAAATAGCTTCCCGGACCGCAGTCACCACTTCCCGTGATGGGAAAGACGGCTGTTGTCCGGGAGCATTGTTTTTGAAGGACGGATCCGTAATTTTTTCTCTTTTGGGACAGTTCGCAGCATAATTTAAAGGCTAGAAATGGCTGTACAAAGCAGCCTCTGCACCGGGGGTATTTCCACGGCTGCGGCGGCAAGGAATAAAGCCTTAAGCGGCAGTGTAGCACTCAATAGACGGCTGTTGGGCTGAGATGACACCGGCGGCTTTTTCTCAGCGGAAAAGTGAATATTTCTCAGGTTGAATCGTCTGGTTAAGTGAACATCTACTTTCGTTATATTTCAGGGGCTAACCGATAAGGAGTTGTAAGCAATGAAGCAACAACACTACACCAAGTTAATCATGATTGCCATGCTAAGTATGTGCGCGGGCTTAGCATGGGCGGATGCAGACTATCCGCCTCATGGCCGCGTAAGTTTTGATACGGGCGGTTTGCTGGTGCAAAGTGCTGAGGAGGCGGAATGGGCTTCCGCTTCGGTCAATGCGCTTGTTGTGCCCGGCGATACGCTCTGGGTTGAAGAAGAAGGGATGGCGGAACTTGAAATTTCAGGCGCGAATTTTGTGCGCCTTGCAGACCGCAGTAAAGCGGAGATCACCGCCCTGTCCCCGCAGATATTTATCCGCGGCTGGGTCGGCTCCTTTTATGTGCACCGTTTCGGCAGCAACGAAGAGAGCTTTATCTTCACGACGCCGGCGGCAACCGTCGATATTGCCCATGATTCCATCGTTCGTTTGGATATTTCTGAAACGGGCGCGTTGACCGTGTCTGTCCATCAGGGCAGCGCCGCGGTGCATACCGATTTGGGCGGTGACGTGAGCGCACAGGCGGGCTTTCGCGTTTGGGTAGACCCGGGCTATATGCCCTCTGATGCCGTTGCCTTCGACAGCAGCAAAGGGGATGCTTTCGATGAGTGGAACAACAGCCGCGGTCGGGTTCTCGCCGAAAGCGTACAGACAACACCTCGCGAAGTGGCGGTAAGCAGTGCCACGGTGGGCGTCTACGATTTGCCCCGCTACGGAGAGTGGGTAACCATTGACAGCCGCCCCTATTGGCGGCCGACCGTGGTCGCAAACTATGAACCCTACCGCTACGGCTACTGGAACTATATGCCGTCCTATGGACATGTGTGGGTTGACGAATATCCCTTCGCCTATGTGACCTCTCACTATGGCCGATGGCGGCATGCGCCCAGCTATGGCTGGGTCTGGTCCTATGATCCCGTTTGGGGCCCTGCATGGGTCGTCTCGATGCGTGCAGGTGACTATTTCACGTGGGCACCGATGGATTACTATTATCGCCCCGTCTTGGTCTATGGCGCGTCCACCTTCATGATGGGAGGCTTAAGCTTTTCGTGGTCGAGCACGCGCTATTCCCATTACAGTCACCTCTATTGGGGTTCCAACTATATTTATCAGCCAGCCTACGGTTGGGTAAGCAGTATTGGACTGCTCCCCTCCCGGGATTTCCATGTGTGGAACCTTGGTTTCCGCGGAAACTACCGCCCGAGCATTCCTTTTGGGCGTGACTTCTTAGGGCGGGCGAGAGACTACAAGCCCACCAGTCCCGTGCGCGGTATCCCCACGTCTATCTTTGGGGGCCTTTCCCCAAGGGAACGGGCTGGTTCGCTGGAATCACGGCTGGGCAGAAATACCTTCGCTGTTTCACGGCCCGAACACAACGCCGGTATTCGCACGGCGTCCCTCGGCAATCAACCCTTGGCCGGAACACGCCGCGTGTCGCTCAGACAGACGGAACAGACGTATCTGCCGTCCCGTCCGTCGGGCGGAACCGGAGCCGACCGGGCAACTGCCTATGTGCCTGAATCGCAGCGTCTGAGAACCGTGCGTGAACAAGCACGGAACCAGACCAACAGCGGCAGAGGCGGTCCCGGCATGGGACAGGCGGCACCGGGAACAGCGCAATCGGGACGCCAAGGCAATGGACAGCCTTCGGGACGGGGCATGAGCGGATCGGGTACGGGTCCCGCGCGGACCAATGTAGCCGTTCGTGATTTGGAATCATCCTCGCCTGCGCCGCGGGGCAGCGGCCAGATTACGCGCACCGTTCCGCATGGAGCTACAGGAATGCGACAAGGCGGCGGCAGTGCGCCGACCTCAGGCCGAGGTCAAAGCGCGCCAGGTTCGTCCATACGTACATCACCCGCGCCGACGCAAATGCAAACGCGTCCGGGCAGCGGCGCAGCGCCCCAGTCTCAGGGACGGCAAACGCCTGCGCCAGCAGCACGGCCTACACAAACGCGGCAAGGCGCTCCGGCGCCTGCGCCCGCAGCACGGCCTACGCAAACACGACCGAGTCCGGCACCCCAAGCCACGTCACCACGTATGAGTGCGCCGGGCTCACGGTCTACGGCAGGAACCACGCCCCGTGCGCCAAGCTCGGCAGTACAGAGTCCGCGTCCACAAGCAGCCGCCCCACAAGCGCCGCGCATGTCGAGTCCGGCTCCGCGCCCGCAAGCAGCCCCGCAAGCTCCGCGTATGTCGAGTCCGGCGCCGCGCCCGCAAGCAACCCCGCAAGCGCCGCGCATGTCGAGTCCGGCGCCGAGCTTCTCCGCGCCTGCACAGCGTGCGCCCAGCTTTTCTGCGCCTGCACAGCGTGCGCCCAGCTTTTCTGCACCTGCACAGCGTGCACCCAGTTTTTCTGCACCTGCACAGCGTGCACCCAGTTTCTCTGCACCTGCACAACGTGCGCCCAGTTTCTCAGCTCCTGCACAGCGTGCGCCGAGCTTCTCTGCGCCCCGCTCCGGATCGTCTTTTAGCGCACCGCGCTCCTCAGGAAGCTTTGGTTCGGGAAGATCTTCAGGCAGCAGCTTTGGTTCCGGCAGGAGCGGTGGATCCGGTTTATCGTCCCGTGGCAGCGGCGGCGGTCTGTCGTCGCGAGGCGGCGGCGGTATGTCTCGAGGCAGAAGATGATATAATGAGTAGCAATAGTAATGTTGCGGCTTTTAGCGGTCTCGAATCGAAGTGGAGAAGGTGCAGGCGCGCCTTCCGTGCCGGGTTAGGATCTAACCGCGTCGCGCACTTGGCCTGCGCTGAACCGCTTATCTTCGGGCATCGCTAAGCCGCAACACAGTCTGCAAATCGGATTAACAACCTTGTTGTGTACTGGCCCTTCAACAATAGGAATTACATCTATGAAGAAGATCTTTCGCGGAACAGCTCGCTTACTGAGCGTTGTAGTGGCAACCATCATTTTGGCAGGCTGCCCTCTTCACGAGTATGACGAAGGTTTTGAAATAGGCTTTGCCTCCAACGAAAAATACTGGGAAGGATTTGAAGACAGTTATTATACAGAGCCGCCCTATGGTCCAATCCTTTACCAAGGTAATACGATCCCGTGGATCGACGATGACAGCTATGACGCCGGCTATTATGACGGACTGTGGTACGCCTACAACGATGGCTATTATGTGTCTTACGATTTCGGTTTTACCATCGGCTTCAGCGAAGGATATGATCTCGCCTTTAACAGCTTTTGGTATGATCTGCTGTTGGAAGATGCCCACCCCGAATATCAAGACGGCAGCTTCATGGATGGCTATATGGACGGCTTCTCCGAAGGCAGCGTCTTTGGAGCCTTCGACTATAAAGCAGGCTTGACCTTCGATTGGGAAGATGCTATGTGGGATTACCGCTCCGGCACAGACCTCTATCTGGAAGAACTCGGCTTTGGAACCGGTGATTTAGGCGTTGTAGAGCTCTATGAATATGGCGTCGATCCCAATGAACTCTACGCGGCGAAATCGGCGAAGGCAGCGCGAAGAACCCGTAACGCGGCAATCCGTACGCCGCGCCCTGCCGATAAGGATGGAGAACGGATCAGCCCTCGCACAGGTAAGGCTGTGAAATCGCTGAAACAAGGCGTTAGCGGAAGTTCGGGAGTCGTGTACAGACCGCTGACTTCTACCATGAAATCAGAACTGAACCGCAACCCCCTTTACAGCCCGCGAAGCGCAGAATACCAGTTGCAACTCCCCGATACATGGCTGACCCGTATCCAGCGGTATATGAATAATTACACTGACTAAGTGTTAGCGCACTTGAATAAACAGGAGCCGTCAACCCGATACGATGAGCCTATAGCGCTCTCGAAGGGGATGGACGGCTCCTTTGTTATTAGCAAGATAGCGTGAAGCAGGCTGTCGTTAAGACAGGGCGGTGCATATGTCCGGCACTTTTGCACGCACGGGCGTGCCCATACCGCTCCTGACCGAAAGCTGCTAAGCGCTTCGTTTCTCCATGACATGCTCGTGAAGGGGATCAATAAATAAAGGGCGTCTCGATGCGTACCGGCTCCAAGCCAACGGTGTAACAAAACCAGTTTACAGGCATGAGCAGGATTTCAACAATGATCATCATGACCCACATCCACGGATAACTCAAAAAACCCCAAATACCTTTATCTTCAGCGTTCATCCCAGATACTCCCGCGCCCAAGGCGCATTTTAACTACTGAACTGTTGTCCCACCGGACCAAGTTCTACTCAACATGATTTACACGGTCAGGGTGTATAGAAAGACCCTTAGCTTGTCCGCTATCATAGCAAAGTAGACGATTAAATTCCATTTATATTTAAGAGTATACCACAAAATACAGTGCTATAAGGAATGATAAACCCATAAACACCACTATAGCTTGTGGGTACACGAAAATGGGTTACGGCGCCTATTCCTGTAATGCAGCGCCTTGAAGATACGAACACCTCGGGCGCGATAAATCTCGCCCTACACGGGAAAGCATTGTGCGTCTCCCGTCCAATGTGTCTGTTCTGGCCATCCCAGAAAAAGACGCGTCGTCTCCCCCCTCCTAAGTCCATCTTGTTTTCACGTGTTTATCTAAGAAAAAAGCCCGACGCCTAAAAGACGCCGGGGCTTGTGTATTTACGCTATGGATACTTATTTGGTGGGCGGACCGATCTCTATACGGACGAAAAGACTAACAACCACCAACGTTGCAATTGCCAGAATACCTAGGAAGATATTACCCAGATCGGTCCAGTCAAAGTTTTCGCAACATGCAGGTTCAAGGTCACCATTCTCTTCGCCTTCGCCCTCGACAGGCTCTTCGCCCTCGACAGGCTCTTCGCCTTCAACAAGTTCTTCGCCTTCTTCGACGGGCTCTTCGCCCTCTTCGACAGGTTCGCCTTCTTCGGGTTCACCTTCTTCAACCGGTTCTTCACCCTCTTCAGCTTCGCCTTCGCCTTCTTCGACGGGCTCTTCGCCCTCTTCGGGTTCACCTTCTTCAACCGGTTCTTCACCCTCTTCAGCTTCGCCTTCGCCTTCTTCAACGGGCTCTTCGCCTTCTTCGGGTTCACCTTCTTCAACCGGTTCTTCACCTTCTTCAGCTTCGCCTTCTTCGACAGGTTCCTCGCCTTCTTCGGGTTCACCCTCTTCAACCGGTTCTTCACCTTCTTCAGGTTCACCCTCTTCGACAGGTTCTTCCCCTTCTTCCGGCTCACCTTCTTCAACCGGTTCTTCGCCTTCTACAGGCTCTTCAGTCGGTGTTTCAGTCAGGCAGAAAGACATATCCATTTCTGTTTTAAAGAGTTCAATCACGTCGTCAGGTTCATCGGATGTAACCTTACTCAAAACACCACTGTTATATCCGATACTGTCTCCTTGAGAAGCGCTGAGCCAACCAAAGAGACAGTCGGAGGCGGCATCAGCATTGCGGATATTCAGATAGTAATTATGGGTTTCTCCATCAAAGACAAAAGCTTCGTCTAGGATGGTTTCATAATAGTATACAGGCACTTTTTTACCATCATCGTTTTTGATAGAGACGTTGGCACTGCTCCGCGTCACCGTTACTTCAATTTCTGCAGCAGATTCATAGACTGCGCCGGCGGTGAAATCGTAGAGATCTTCTGCGCTGGTAAGAATTTCGATAATGAAGGAGTTCAGATTGCCGTCGCAAGCATCACCGGAATCATCCACTTCAACGCCCCACCAATGGACGTCATAAACGTCACCGGTGGCATAAACCTCGTCGGCGGAGAAAATATTGTCCCAAGGCAAGATGGCATCCCCTTCGTTGCTGAGAAAATACTGGGCATCATCGCTGATCGACTGACCAAAAATCGTGTAGTCGGGACAGTCCATCAGGGCATCTTCATCTTCCCCTTCTTCTTCTACTGGGACGCAACCAACGTTAGGATCGCAGTATTCGCCGTCAGCGCAGAGGCTATCATCAGCGACATGCTCACAGCCTGTCGTAGGATCGCAGCTGTCTGCCGTACAATCAATACCGTCGTTGCACAAGCTGTCATCAGCGACATGCACACAACCCAATTCCGGGTCGCAGCTATCAGCCGTACAATCAATACCGTCGTTGCACAGGCTGTCATCGGCAACATGCACACAGCCTGTCGTAGGATCGCAGCTGTCTACCGTACAATCAATGCCGTCGACGCATAGGCTGCCATCAGCGACATGCACACAGCCTGTCGTAGGATCGCAGCTGTCTGCCGTACAATCAATGCCGTCGTCGCACAGACTGCCATCAGCGACATGCACACAGCCGGTCGTAGGATCGCAGCTGTCTACCGTACAATCAAT
>JAAYJI010000184.1 GCA_012523015.1 Candidatus Hydrogenedentota bacterium | reverse complement strand
CCTTTTGCCTGGATTAGGGTTCTCTAGCATTTAAAATGGAATGGAAACTATATTATATACGATTTATTGATGAATCAATATAGAATACTTCTTTTGCATCGGCAACCTACTTCAAAGTGCTAACCAAATAAAATTCTTTTGTCCTTTTCAGTGTCTTGTGATAGCCTATTGTACAAGTTAGACTCATGATTACCTGATTTGGATTCACGCTATCACATTTAATGTTGGCATTTTATCTTTTCGGCAAAGGAGGAGCCTATGGGCGGTAATATACAAAACAGTGTTCCCGAACAAAAAGTCGCATGGTGGCGATCCCTTGGTCCGGCATTGATTACTGCTTGCGTGGTCTTTGGACCCGGAAGCCTCGTCATCAGCGCCAATGTAGGCGCTACCCACGGCTACGAGTTACTCTGGGTATTACTGCTCACGGGCATCTTCATGGGCGTTTTTACGACCATGTCCGCGCGCATTGCCGTTGTGACAGGTCAGAGTCACTTTAATACACTTCGACAGGAAACGGGGCGTACCTTTGCTCTCGTCATGGGCGCTGTGCTGTGCTTTACCTGTGGTTCTTTCCAATTTTCCAACAATATTGCCATTGCGCTCATTGCCGGATCTCTAGTGCCTGAAGAATATATACTTCATGCGGAGATTCTGAGCATGGGCATCCTAAATCTTGTGCTTATTTTATTTCTCTTCCGGGGCAAGCAACTATACCATGTTTTAGAAAAAATAATAAAAGTAATGGTGGGTGTTGTGCTCCTTTCCTTTGTGATCAATCTTTTCCTTGCACGCCCCAATCTTATCGCTAAATTTCGGGGCTTTATTCCGAGCCGTCCTGAAGGTCTCTCTTTAGGTATTCCCAGAATCGAGGACGGCGCTATCGTCGATCCGCTGATATTAATTGCCTCTCTATTCGGTACCACCTTTTCCGTGGCGGGCGCTTTTTTCCAAGGAAATCTTGTCTATGAAAAAGGGTGGACCAAAGGCGATTATGACCGCGGCGTAATCGATTCGATTACAGGCATTGGCGTGCTCACCTTCATCAGTCTGATGATAATGGCGACTGCAGCCACCGTGATACCGGGGCAGCCTGCCAATAATATTGCAGCCCTTGCAGGTACAATGAAACCCTTGTTGGGACCTATGGCTTTTGCTATTTTTTGTATCGGCTTGCTTCCTGTAGCGTTGAATCCTTTTTTGATCAACGCCATGATCGGGGGTACAGCCCTTGCCGACGGCGCCGGTCTTCCCGGAAAGATGGGCGATTTTTGGCCGCGCATGTTTACGATTTTAGTCCTCTCCGGCGGCTTCATAATGGCAGCCATAGGATTGTGGAAAAAGATACCGCCTGTCAATCTAATGATTTTTGGACAAGCCTTAACGGTCGTCGGTAATCCGCTAATGGCAGGCACCTTATTGTGGCTTGCCAACAAACACAAATTATTGGGAAAACATCGCAACCGACTTTTGACCAATCTCTTTGGCGGTGTGGGTCTGCTGATTGTGCTTCTGTTGGCGCTCCGTGTGCTGTGGAATCTTTATTTGCGGTTCACCATAATTTAAGGCTAAATCCGAGCACTTGTCTTTCGCTGCCCTTTGCCTTATTTTCGGGAGCGCACCACAGGAATACGCTTGAGACTCGCCAAAGCACGTAAATACCGCGCATTATTCGCCAAGGAATAACCGTTGGTATTTTCCTGAGGCTGCTCCGACAAATCCACGGCAATATAGGGGATATCTTTATCGGCGGACTTGGGACCAATACCATGCAAAACCAGCCCGGGCGGTGGATTGTCCGTCCCTTCGCCGTCAATCCATAGGGGCGGATTCTCATCGCACAATCCGGTGACCAAACAAAGACCATAGGGATTATTACCGAGAATCCAATTCAGCTGATCAAATCCGAGGCGGAGATAATCTTTGCGTGCTGTGTAGCGAAAGGCATGGAAGATTGATTCCATGACCTCTAAAATTCGCGTGTTGTTTCCCAAGCAAGGATCTTCCGCTTCCGTCTTCCATAGAAAATAGCCGCGCCCGTCTTTTTCCTGAGACTCAATCAGTCCGAAAGGATTATTTGACGCCGCCATTATCTTTTCCATCCTATCATTGAACGTTCCGGTCAATGCAATCGTGACTGCCGCCATGCCCTGAGATTCATATTCTAATAAAGGTTCAATGCGATCCAGCACCGGCCCGGGATCAATGGCGGCGGCGTAATCCAAATACGCTTCTTCCTCGGTAGCCACGTAAAAATCCAATAAGGCGTAGAAGAGCCATGCCCCGTCCTTGCCGTCTTCGATGGCGCTGTCCAGCAGTTGCCTCGCCACGTTAACTATGGTCGTATCTGCATCCAAGTACTTTGACATGCAACTCAAGGCATTCAGATAATACAGATATTGAGGATGTTCCTGCAGGGCTTTTTCATGATCGGCGGCAACCCATTGAGCAATGGATTGCGCGCCATATCGTGCTTCCTCTTCGAGTAGGATAACGGCGGGACTACCTGCAAAAGGAACGCGCAAAATACTCCAAGAATAGACGAGCGCCCAAAGCATTTCAGCATCGGACATGCTATTCAAGCCCGGATCGTGCCACAGTTGGGGCGGTCCGTCTTCCTCTGCTGCCGCTTTCTCCGGGCGATGTCTTTGAAAAGCTGCGACAACGGGATAGAAGGCTTTTTCCCACAAAAGATTAAATCCGATTTCTATGGGCGCTTCAAGCACATCAAAGTCATCTATTGAGATCTCCAGACGGTAACTTCCCTCCTCCTCGTAATCGGAGAAATTACCTTGATAATAAAAACCGGTCCAAGCGGAACCGTCAATGCCGACAATACGCGTGGCGTCGCCGAGAGACGATTGAAAGACCACGGTATCGATCATATCTTTGAGTACGAATTTTGTTTCTGTTGCTTGAAAATTGCTCCAAACAGTAAATCGTTTCGGACCTTCCTCTTCATAGCCAACGCGATTATAAAAAAGCTTTATTTTGGGTACATAGTGGAAAAGACCGCTTAAACGCAGGCTTTTCCATCCAAAGCCTTTTTCGTCGTCTGCCGCACAAACCAACACAATACGCAAGGCCGTTGCATCTTTCGGCCGCAAAGACTCAGAAAGATTGAAACGGCGATTATCATCAGCGGATCCGGGAGATTCACGAAACATCGCGTCATCCGTTTCACCGGCTGCGTCTATCCAAGCTAGACCTGCTTGGGCAGAACCCACACCTTCCGCCATGACACTTCCGGACAGAGCTATAAGGTCGGGGTCAAGGGATAGGACTGGAGAAACGAGAGACAAGGGTTGCGTGCTATGGATGTGAAATACACCGCTTTCATCTAGCGACCAGCTCTCCGGCGCCGCTTCCTCAGCATGGCGCCAATTGTCACCACTATAGACTCTCCAACCGTCGGGCAGACTGTCCTTGCCCCCTTCGGCAAAAGTATTCATAGTCACTATAGATCGGTATTCTTCCACGGGCTCCGGCTGATCCTCGGCTCGGACTCCTGAAAAGACAAAGAACAGCAAGCAGAGAATGAGCAACTTTGTGAAAGCAGATTGAGCACCTAAGGCACGCGCCGAAGGGGTGCCCCCATTTTTTATAGCAATTCTATCCATGACCACTATCTTCTTTACTCTTAGGTTATGCCGCCCGGTCATGAGCAGCAAGATCTTGTTTACCGCATACAATCGAACGTGATATACTGATTTTTTTGTAGAACTATCATCATAACATGAGTATCAGTCTGAGTATGAATCGCCATCCCATCTTATTCTTTAAAAGCGCTATCGTCGTCTTTCTACTCTTCATACAGGTGTCCGCTATGGGGGCAGCAAGTGTTTCGCTAAGTTCGGCCTCCGTTGCGCCCGGTGCGCCCTTCCTTGTATCTATTTCATATGAAGGACCTTTGGGGATACCCCTAACCGTATTGCTGGTTCGTGCTTCAGTCCCCGAATGGAAAATCTCCTTAGGCTCGCTGCATCCTGCGGCGGCCTTGGCAGATGCAGGCAAAAAACTTGATTGCGAAATTGTTGAAGATCAATTGTCCTTTTGTGTCTTCGGCGGCAATGACAAAATTCCCAACGGCGCGTTAGGAACCCTATTGCTTTGGATGGATGAAGACGCTCTGCCCGATGATAGTTTTTCTCTGGAAGTACAGGAAGTTCAAGGCTCAAATAAAGACGAGCAGTTAAGCGTCCTCACCGGTAACAGCGGCACGATTACTGTTTTGGATGCACATGCGCCGCACAGCGCTGATTCCAATGGCGATTGGAGCATCGATTTAGAGGAATTACTACGCGTCGTACAGCTCTACAATCTCAAAAGCTATCATTGTGACGGCACTGCTGTTGATGGGTTTGCGCCGGGCACCGGTTCCACAGACTGCGCCCCCCACGATGGCGACTATAGTCCGGAAGATTGGAGTATTTCTTTCGCTGAGCTGCTGCGTATTATACAGTTCTATAATTCCTCTTACGGGCACTATCATCTGCAGACCAACACAGAAGACGGCTTTGCACCCGGACCTTTTGGAATTGTCTACAACAAACCTTGAGAGATCCCGTGGTACAAAGCCATTGCCACATTGCGCAGAAAACAAGGATACCCGACCCGCGTCAATGCCGTCTCCCCATAAATTGCTTTAAATTCTTCTTCTGAAAGGAAGAGCATTTCCCACGCAGACAATGCGGGCAAAATCGTCTCCGTTTGATCTGTTTGTGCAGCAACCAAATCAGAACGCTTATTCCATGGACACACCTCCTGACAAATGTCGCAGCCAAAAACCCAGCCCTTATTAAACACTAAGATATCGTCGGGAGCCTTCTTTTTATTTTCGACAGTGTGATAGGAAATACATTTGCGGCAATCGACCAGAGGTCCCTCTAGTATGGCTTTTGTCGGACAAGCCTCGACGCAGAGATTGCAATCACCGCAGCGATTTTCTATGGGGTCATCGGGCGCCAATCTTACGGTCGTCAAGATAGTGGCAAGATGGAACCAGCTGCCGAAATGGGGATGAATGATCAGTCCCTGCTTTCCGATCCATCCCATCCCTGCCCGTGCCGCCCAAGCTCGCTCCCGCACAGCACCGCTATCGGCGGAAGCATAGCATTGGGATTCGGGTACCATCTCTTTAATGTACGCAGTCAAACTTTTGAGCGGTCGCCGTATCCAGCGATGATAATCCCGATGTTGCGCATAACGGGCTATTTTTCCCAGTGCAGGCTGGGTGGCGGCCCTTTCAGGATCATGGTGATTCCATGCTAAAACAATGACGGAAGATGCTTGAGGCAATTTCAAGCGTACCATTTGCCGAACTTCCCGGCTATGCTTAATCCATTTTAAATTTCCATAGTAGCCTCGATCGACCCATTGATTGAAGCCATCGTCAGTCTCTTCGGAGGTAGAAGCGATACGACAATCGGAAAAACCAAGCTCCAAAGCTTTCGCTTTGATCGCTGCACTTAATTGATCCACATCACCATCCTTATGCCGTTGATACTATCCAGATTAACATAGCATGGGAGTTGCATTAGTCTGCACAATCAACATGGGTATACAGGCCAATTTTCTCAACAGGAATCTTTTCGAAACCGAGGGCATAGACAGGTGAATCCTCTTTCAATCGAAAATCGTGTCCGGCCCGATCCACGAAATGTGGATCTTTATCGATCATATTATTTTCCGTGACCAGGTAAGGCTCAGCTTTTTTCTCAATAGAAGCCCATGTACCGCCAACGCAGATATTATTGCGAATGCTGTTTCCAACAGGCGCTTTCGGTTCCTGATCCAATATCGAAGCAAGCCCTTCATAGCGCTCACTATAAGGCGCTTCTTTATAGCGAATACCCGACAAGGTCTCTTTTGTCTCCGCTTCGATGATCCAATCGTCAGCATGTTGATGCGCCCAGCCTAAAGCCCGCGCATCCACATGGCAAGCGGGGTCACAATCAATGAAAATATTGTTGAGGATGGAACAATCGCGGCCGCCGCCAATGAAGGCTGCCCGACACACCTTATAAAACACATTGCCTTCAATCACGGTGCCGCAATACATATCATCCAAGTACACGCCCATACAGCCTTTATCCAAATACCCCAGCACATGGTGTATATAATTGTGCTTCACGGTCGTCCCGCGCATGGTCCAATTTCGGCCGCAATAGATAGCGCCGGCGTCATTGGACTCGAGGCAGACATGATGTATTTCATTGAAATGAATTTCATGGTCGTTGCCGCCGAAGATAATAGCGGAATGGGGCGCGTCGTGGATCAAATTATGAACGATACGATTGCCCACGCCGTTCATCCATACAGCCGGGCAATACATACGATTCCACAGTCCATAATCATGGATGTGATTGTTTTCGATGACATGCCCGGCGGCAGTGAGGCTTTCCCGATCACCGCCGGTCACAGCAATTCCTTTTCCATCCAATTGGTACAGATGACACCCGAACACACGGTGCGCCTTATCGCCCACAATCCGAACCGCCTCATCGCTATTTCGGAAGGTGCAGGCGAGCACGCCCACATGGGAGCCTTCATTGATATCCAAGACCAGCCCCCGTGCGCCTTCAAAAACCAGACCGTGCAGCTGCAGCGATTCCACATCATTGAGAATCATGAGTTGATCGCTGACAGACACTTGCACGTCGCCGGGCTGCACAGGCTCGGGGGGCCAAAAATAAAGAATGCCCAGCTCACGGTCTACATACCATTCGCCGGGCTCATCAATCTCACACAGCATGTTATAGGCGTAATACCATTGGCCAGGTCGGTAGCCATAGCTGTGATAAGGCTCCTCGACTCGGATGCGCGAGCGGGCGGTATCAATGTCGGCAATTTTCTGACGTTGATCTGACCAGTCCCAAAACCAATAGCCATGGAGCCATCCATCTTTTTCATGAATCCATCGGGAAGGTCGATCGCCGGCATAGGTGAACAGACCCGTTTGGCTGCCCTTGATCCCATGAATTTGGTGACCATCTTCAACAACAACCGTCTCAATGGTGGTAAATCCGGTGTTGGGCCAGCGCGACAGCGTCATGGATCTATTTTGAAAATAGACTTTTATACCGCCGTCATCAGGTGATCCAAAATCACGGACTCCTAAAGCCTTCAAATCCGCTTGGAGCAGGGAGCTTTTTGCCGCTTCGTCGACATGGGCCTATACGACGGGATCCGTAACCGGCACGAATTGATCTACTGTCACGGCGCCGCTTATATAGACCCTTCCTTTTTCTGAAGCGGCATAGCGTACGGGACTATCGGCTGTACCCCCGTCTTCCTGAGTCAATACAAGCGGCTCGGTCAGTGCATAAGTTCCCGGTGCCAATTCGACTCTGATCCCGCCTTCGGGCATACCTGACTCTTTGAGTTCTCGTACACGATCCTGCGCTTTGGTCAGCGTTTTCAGCGGGCCATCGGCGCCCTTCGCATCTGCCTGCTGCAACAGACCGGACCAGTCGTCGTTCCCGTCTGTGGCTACATGGAGTATCGTTGCCGCTTGGGCGGAAAACATCGCTGTTACCGAAACAAGGATGAGCAGAGAGGGGACAAGGCGCTTAGCCATGAAGTCACTCCTTTTCTTGGCGTTATTCAAGGTCGACACGTTTTTTTACATAGGCATCCTTCAAGACGCAATTTTTTATAGCACGGCGCTTAAAGATAGGGCTGCATTTCTTTTTCGAAGATCGCTTTAAATCGTGCGTACTCTTCATCCGTAAGGGGTACACTGTCGCTCATATAGGGATTACTGCTTTGGGAACGGCTATAGAGAGGCACATCGAATCCTTGGTCACTAGCATAGCGCTTCAGGAAATCCACGGGCTTGCCGATACCTACGACCAAGCGATTGATGGCATCCTCAGCCGTTAATACACCTGCCCAATCTCCGGCACGATACGCTTTTAAAGCTGCATGGAACAACTGCGGATGGAGTATAGTGCCCTGACCGATGACCGCCGTAGCGCCCAGTGTCAATCCTGCGTAATAAATACATTCATGTCCCATGATGTAAGCAAATTCCTGCTCTCGCGTGGCGCGCATCAATTCATACATGTAGAAGCCGTCGGAGGTGGAAAACTTCCCACCCACAAAATTATCGATTGCCGCAATTTTGGCGAGGGTCTCAGGGCGCACCTCATAATCTTTATGGGTGTTAGGCGGTTGATAGACGAAAACGGGCCCATCCACTCGGGCACACACGTCAGTAAAAAAACCTTCAATCAGCGCCTGATGGGACTGGCCCTCTTTAGGAACCAAGGCCTCGGGCATGGTGTAAACCACGGCATCAGCGCCAGTCTCCAAAGCGAAATTCCCCAGTTCAACGCTTTCTTCCACGTAGTTTTTCGGATCGGGGCGTTTATCATAATTCCGGTCCCAAATGCCGTTACAACCGACGAGGACAGGGGCGCTGCCTTTTATATGAGCACACACGTTACGCGTCAGCTGGCGCGTATCTTCCTTCGAAAATGTGTACATAAGCCCCATGCCGGAACGGATAAAATAAGCACTTATCGATCCGCTTTGTAAAAGATAATCAAGGAATCGGCGCTGGCCCGCATCATCAAGGCTGCCGTCCGCTTGAAACACGGTGAACATGGGGGCTATGGGACCCTCCACAAAATCAGGTACTTTCATTCTTTTTTCTCCTCAGTGTCCTATCATAAAACAAACAAAACCGCATAGCCTCCAATAGAGGGATGCGCATTGCCTCCGGAATCGGAGGACATGAAAAATCTAGCCAAAAGAGGGCAATTGCCCTATCACGTAATCTCCATATAATGCCACAAGATACCCTGCTTCTAACAACACCCTTGGATTGGAACTCGAAATGCTTCCTTTTCTTTAAAAAAGTCTCGGCTGACGCAGGGTACTCAAGGATTTTTCTTGGTCCGCCGATTGACTCACGCATAGTCTTATGGAAGGGCTCATTGGAAATTGTATCAAAGCGAGTATGCTTGGGAAAGAACTATTTCAAAAAGGCCATTCCCATTTTTTTTCCGCTGCGATTCTTTTTGTTCATTTCTTCAATCCTGTTACAATGCAACATTCGAAAAGAACAATGAGCTTGTGAGAATCGCTTATGAAAAGTACCAAACCATCTTTACGTATATTACTGGCGAAACCGCGCGGCTTTTGCGCCGGTGTTGATCGTGCCATCAAAATTGTTGAGCGAACCTTAGAAAAACATCAGCCGCCTGTTTATGTTTTAAAACATATCGTACACAACGCCCATGTCGTTGAAGAGCTGCGCAAGAAAGGCGCCGTGTTTGTGCAAGCCATTCGTGATGTGCCTGAGGGGGCTGTGCTCTTGTTCAGCGCCCATGGCGTGTCTCCGGCATGTTGGGACGAGGCGCGCAGCCGTAACTTGCATATTATCGACGCGACCTGCCCACTCGTCGCAAAAGTGCATAAAGAAATTTGCCGCTACGCAGAGCAAGGCTATACCATCTTATATATTGGTGATGCCGGGCATGATGAGACCTTGGGCGCGCTGGGCTGGGCACCTGATCATATCCATCTGGTTCGGACGGAAGAAGATGTCAAATCTCTGCGCGTTGAGAATCCGGACAAAGTCGCCTATATCACCCAGACTACGCTGAGCATCGCCGATTGTACGGGAGTTGTTGCCGCTTTGCGCCTTCGTTTTCCAAACATTGCGTCACCGCGCAAGCCGGATATTTGTTATGCCACGAGTAACCGTCAGATGGCGATCATGGCTCTCGTCCCGGAATCGGATTTAGTGCTTGTGGTGGGCGATCCGGAAAGTGCAAATTCCTGTCGATTGAGAGACATTGCGCTGAAACTGGGGAAACCGGCTCATCTGATCCCCGATGCGGAAGGGATAGATGCTGTATGGTTGGACAGCGCGGCTACAGTGCTTCTGACATCCGGAGCCTCTGCGCCGGAGTATCTCGTGGAAGGGGTCATTGATCAATTGCGCAACCTACGCGATTGTGTTGTGGAAGAACGCATCTTGGTAGAAGAGGACGTACACTTCACTTTGCCGCCCGAAGTAGAGTAGCGCCACGTGAAGACTGCAGATCTTTTCATTTCGAGCAGCAGCACATTGTGAGACTTTATTTATTCTGTTGCAGCGGATAGGCTCATGATTTGATTAGGGGCAGCAGTTTTTTAAATTCCTCTGTTCCTGCCACACGGAGCCATTCGAAAATAATCATTTCTGTGCT
>JAAYJI010000183.1 GCA_012523015.1 Candidatus Hydrogenedentota bacterium | reverse complement strand
GCTTGCTGTGGATCGGGTCAATGAAAAGATTGCTCATTTATATGAACCCGCTCATCCCGCCGTACTGCGCATGATCCACGCTGTATGCAGCGCGGCGAAAGCTGCCGGCATCGAATGCAGCATTTGCGGGGAAATGGCGGGTGACCCGCTCTATACAGAATTATTGATCGGTCTCGGTATTAAAACGCTGAGCATGGCTCCTTTCGCTATTCCGCCCATACGTGCGGAAATATCGCAGATATCATCTGTGAAAGCCCATGCCTTGGCTGAGCAGGTGCTCCAAACGAGAACTGCTTCCGAAATTAAAGCGCTGATCACCGAACGACACCAAAAACGTACCGAAAGCTTTGAGAAGCTGTTTCTGCACGACAACAACGACCTTTCAAAACGGTCAACCTGAGGTATGCTCCGCCATCCATGGTAAAACATGTTTCCATACTGGGCTCTACCGGCAGTATTGGCAAGAGTACTCTTGAAGTTATCCGCAATAATGCAGATCGCTTTAAAGTCACGGCTCTTGCTGCCAAACGCAATATAGCATTATTGCGCGAGCAAATCCGAGAATTCCGACCGCAGGCGGCCGCTGTTTACGATGAGGACGCCGCCGAGATGCTGCGCCAAGAAGTGAGCGACTGCATCATCCTTTCCGGGAAAGACGGACTCGAAGAAGCCGCTGCCCGACCCGCAGACACCGTAGTCTGCGCACTCGTCGGGGCGGTGGGGCTCCATCCTCTGCTTGCCGCCATCCGCGCACGCAACCCTATCGCCATCGCCAATAAAGAACCTTTGGTCATGGCAGGACGCTATATCGTTGAGGAAGCGGCGCGCCATGAGGTACCTTTATTGCCCGTGGACAGCGAGCACAGCGCGATTTTCCAATGTCTTCATGGGCACAACAAATCTGCCCTGCGCTGTGTTCACCTTACCGCGTCGGGCGGGCCCTTTTACGGCTATTCCCCCGAAGAGCTGCGTACCATTACACCGAAGGATACGCGCCGCCATCCCACATGGGACATGGGCGCTAAAATTTGTGTTGATTCCGCTACCCTTATGAACAAAGGTTTGGAAATTATTGAGGCGCTGTGGTTGTTTGGATTAACATCCGAACAGATTGAAGTGGTTATATATCCGCAGAGTATCATACACAGTATGGTAGAATTTGTGGATGGCAGTATCCTTGGCCAGCTGGGGGTAACGGATATGCGTATCCCCATCGCCCTGGCGCTAAGCTATCCGGAACGGCTGCCTGCTCCGCAACTGCGCTTGAAACTCACCGATCTTTCAGAATTGAGTTTTAGCACGCCCGATTGCACACGCTTTCCGTGTCTGGCATTGGCGCGCGCTGCAGCAGAGGCGGGCGGCACTGCGCCGGCCATATTAAATGCCGCAAATGAAATTGCAGTCGATCGATTTTATGCCGGTCAGCTTGCATTTACTGATATTGCAAAAGTAGTGTCCCGCACTTTAGACGAGTGTATGCCTTCCGACGATTACACGCTGGAAGCAGTACTTGAAGCGGACGCAGAATCGCGCAAGCGCGCACAAACTATAATTACAATGATGGGAAAAAGCGGATGATAATAAATTTAATTGTATTTTTTGCTGTTTTGAGCTTGCTCATATTCTTTCATGAATTGGGGCATTTTCTCGCCGCTAAAGCTTTCGGTATTTATGTAAAACGTTTCAGCATCGGTATGCCGCCCCGCCTCTTTGGATTTCAATGGGGAGAAACCGATTATTGCGTGGGAGCCTTGCCCATCGGCGGTTTCGTCATGATGGCAGGGCAAGAAGACGTGCCGCTCAGCGACGAGGAACGGGAAGAACAATACGGTAATGTGCCTGAAGAACGGTGGTTCAAAAATAAACCCGTCCTCCAAAGGGTCTGTGTATTGCTCGCAGGACCTACCATGAATCTTTTGCTCGCCGTACTGCTCTATGCCATTGTCGGGCTTGTGGGCAGCATGGTTCCCGAATGGGAAGTGGAAGCGCGGGTCGGCGATATTGAAACGAACGCGCCTGTTCTCGAAGCGCCTTTATATTTGTATGACGCGCAAACAGACGGCCCCGCCGGTGATGAAGCAGTAGCGGTGGGATGGCAAGTGGGAGACAAAATTGTCAAGGTCGACGGACGCAGCATCAGCAATATGACCGATCTTGCTGTGGAAGCTGTCTTGGGCGGCGACGAAAAATCACATACCATTTTGCTCGAACGGAGCGATGAAGACGGCGTTACGACACAATACCTTTCTTACGTAACCCCGAAAATCCTGGACGATACGCGGCATCCCCGTTTTGGCGTAGGACCTTTTGAAACAGCGCTGATCGGGTATATACTGGACGACTCCCCCGCCGCCGCCGCGGGATTTCAAGAAGGCGACATTATCCGAGAGATTGACGACATCCCCGTCAGCCTGACCGGATTTATCTCTTATATTGAAGATCGCGACGAAGGCAGTTCCGTTTCGATCACCGTCGAACGGGACGGTAAACAGAAAAACATTGCCGTCATGCCCCACACCATCGGCCGGGTACGCGGTTTAAAATTCGGCGCCTTGAATACCGACGATCTTTGGGGTGTAGTCAGCGCCGCCGCAGAGCAATCAGAAGCTTTTGATCTCAAACCGGGCGATACGATTTTGGAAGTAAACGGGGAACCTTGTTCCGCAGAAACCTTTCACGAAATGGAAACATCCCATCCCGGCGAAAGTATCGCTTTAACCGTAAAGCGACCTGCGAAAATGTTCGGCATGGTTCAGGATGAGAAGATTTTCACCGTGACGGTGCCTATCGATCCCGTCCGTGCTATCGGCGTTTCGCTCCGTCCTCAGTTGGTGCTGCAACGAATTCCGCCCACAAAAATTGTGCAACACGCCTTTTATCAAAGCTATCTTGCTGTTGATCGTACGATCATGACCATTGTGGGACTCGTGCGGCGGACGGTGAGCCCGAAAGAACTGGGCGGACCGCTCATGATCTTTGAAGTGACCACCCGTGCAGCACAAGCCGGGCTGGACTGGCTCATGAAGATCACTGCTTTCATCAGCATCAACCTGTTTATATTGAACCTTCTGCCGCTGCCCGTGCTGGATGGCGGTCAAGTACTCGTTAACGGTATTGAAGCGCTGCGCGGCAAACCGGTCAATGAAAAATTTCTCGAACGGATGCAGCAGGTGGGCATCATCCTCTTAATTGCGCTCATGCTTTATGTGACCTATAACGATCTTGAACGCTTTATCATGGGATGGTTGTCTTAATACACGGTTTGCCCTGTTTGTGCAGCTCTTGCACGATTAACTTTGGAGGAATCTATGGATCGAGTGACCTGTAAATTCGGAGGCACGTCTTTGGCCGATGCCTCGTGTATAAAAAATGCCATTGCCATTATTAAAGCCAATCCGGCACGACGCTTTATCGTCCCATCGGCTCCGGGTAAACGAACTCCCGACGACAAAAAGATTACCGATCTGCTCTACGCATGGCATCATATGGCACAACATGGCTTAGATCCCTCTGAACCATGGCGCATTATTGAGACCAGGTTCAGTGAACTCGCACAGGCGCTGAACCTTCGCTTCGATGTGAGCGCCGCATTAAAAGAGATTGCCGCACAAGCCGGCGAAAACAACGATTCCGACTATATGGCGTCCCGCGGAGAATACCTGAATGGCCGGCTCATCGCCGAACTGTTGGACGCAACCTTTATAGATCCTGCAGACTGCATCTTCTTTAAGGAAAGCGGCGAATTAGATCCCCGCAGTTACGAGGCACTGGGCGAAAGCTTGAAGGGTGACGGTCTCTTTGTCATACCCGGCTTCTACGGGCGCAAAAAAGACGGAACCATCAAAACCTTCTCACGGGGCGGAAGCGATATTACCGGCGCTATTGTGGCGCGCGCGTCACACTCAAGCTTGTATGAGAATTGGACAGATGTGCCCGGCTTTTGTATGGCTGATCCGCGAATCGTTCCCAATGCCAAACGCATTGAAGAAATTACCTACCGTGAATTGCGGGAACTCTCCTATATGGGCGCGACCGTGCTCCACGATGAGGCTATTTTCCCCGTACGTGAACCGGGTATCCCCATCAACATCCTGAACAGCCGCACCCCCAATGAGCCGGGAACCATGATTGTCGCCAATCGCGAAACATCCAATCCCGTTTGCGGTATTGCCGGGAAAGCCGGCTTTTCTATGTTCAACATTGATAAAACGCTCATGAACAAAGAACAGGGTTTCGGCAGAAAGCTCTTGTCTATTTTGGAAGGCATGAATATTAGCTGGGAACACATGCCCTCCGGCATTGATACCATATCGGTCATTATGCGTGATAGTGAAATCAAGGGAAAGCAAGAGGCCATCTTGGAAGAAATCACGCGACAGTTGGAGCCCGATGAACTCAGCCTTACCACGGATCTGGCGATTATTGCCACTGTCGGCAAAGGAATGAATAATCACGTGGGCGTAGCAGCCCGTTTGACCCAAGCTCTTGCTCAAGCCGGGGTTAATATTCGCATCATCAATCAAGGCTCTTCCGAAATGAATATCCTCATAGGCGTGATTTCTGAAGATTTGGAGAAATCAGTCCGTGCTATTTATGATGCCTTCCACGACTGGAAGAACTTGACGTAATAGAATGAACACGTCGATTTGAAGCGTTTAAACACGCTCCTACTCTGAGCGTGCAACGCGAATCAGTCATATTAAAAACGATGAACTACTCTAACGAGAAAGATGATACGGCGATTTCCAAAGACTGGTATATAGAGGCTTTCGGTCCTTTATATCCGGTGATCTATGCGCACCGCACGCTGGAAGCAGCGGCGAAAGAAGTTCACTTTGCACGTGGACACGTGGGGCTGACCGACGCAGACAAAGTCTTGGATCTCTGTTGCGGAACAGGCAGGCATCTGGTCGCTTTACAAGACTCGGGCGCAACCCTGACCGGAGCCGATTACTCCAAAGATCTGCTTCGCGTAGCGAAAAAGCAACTGCATGGACGGACGCGCCTCGTCCGTACTGATATGCGGGAACTCCCCTTTACAACCGCCTTTGATGTCCTTTTCAATTTCTTTACCAGCTTTGGCTATTTCTTCGAAGAAGCGGATAACCATAAGACCCTCGGTGAAATGAGCCGTGTCCTGAAAACAGGCGGCCGTTTTTTTATGGACTATCTCAATCCGCAGGTTGTGGAAGCAACACTCGTTCCCCTATCACAACGGGAAGCCCCCCCCTATCAGATCCGCGAAGAACGGTGGATCGATCATAAAACGCGGCGCGTCAATAAGCAGGTTTTTATTTATCATGAAGGCACCTGCATTAAAAAGACCGAGGAGTCGGTACGTCTCTACAGTTTGGAAGAAATGCACGCTAATCTGAAAACCGTAGGCTTTCGGATTCAAGCGTGCTTGGGCGATTACGACGGAAGCGTCTTTGATCCCACCAGTCCGAGGATGATTCTTTGCGGTGTAAAGGGGGATACGTGACTACGATCCAAGAGGCTTATTCCCAAGGACACGCTGAAATCCTCTCCCGGTTTGCCGCCCCTCCCGAAACATTGCAGAATAGAAAGGCGCGGCCCGGAAAGGTGTCGCCCGCATTGGCGCAACACATCAACCGATTCCAAAAGGACTTGGGCACAGAGAAAAGTCCGCTCACCGGCTCCGAAGCCTTTATTGTGACCGGACAACAACCGGGCTACTTTACAGGCCCCTTATATACGATTTACAAGGCGATCACGGCAATACAAGGAGCGCGGCATGTATCGACAGCTGAGACGCCATGTATCCCCCTCTTTTGGACTGCCGGTGATGACCATGATTTTGAAGAGATTCAGACGGCGCACTTTCTCAACAAAAAGAAAGAGATTCTGTCCCTCTCCTGTCCCGACATCCGATCTACCCCTGATCTCGCCATGCATGCCGCGCCCTTATCCCAAGAAACCCATGCCTTGATTGATCAAGCGGCGCAACAATGCCAAGGGAGCATGGCAGGTGAGGAAGTGCTACACTTTCTTCACAGCTCCCTTGACCAAAGTTCTACCATCGCCGATTGGTTCTCGCGGCTTATGGCACGGTTATTCCAAAATACGAATTTATATCTTTTTGACCCCGGTTTGGAAACGGCACGACAGCTTGCCGCGCCCGTACTCTACCGAGAGATTGACGCGCCCCTCGAATCCACACGTTTGTTGATTCAAAGTGGTGAAGCACTCGCTGCCCTAGGCTTTGCTGTTCCTATCCACCGGGATGAGCAAGTAGTTAATTTTTTCATTGAGGAAGTGGGTCGACGCAAAAGAGTGCGCTTTATCGACGGCAATTTCCTCGTCGCCGGTAATCGCCGCCCCTTTTCCCTTCGCGCCATGCACCAACTGCTCACCGATGCCCCGGAGAAATTTTCGCCCAACGTGGCGCTGCGCCCCCTTGTACAACAACAGCTGTTTCAGCCCGAAGCCTATATTGCGGGCCCCGGAGAAATTGCCTACTGGGCACAGCTCGCCCCCCTCTTTGCCGCCTTTGAATTGCCCATGCCTATCGTTTACCCGCGCATCCAAGGCCGTATCATCACGGCAAAAACCAAAGAACGGCTCGAGGCATGGAGTCTCGACGTGGCAGAATTAAGCCGCGGCAGACGTGCCCATGCCTTACGTCATGTATTAACAAGAATGGGAGTTACCGACACGCAACAGCGATTTGAAGAAGAGCGTCCGGCACTTGAAAAAACATTGAGGACATTCGCCGATACACTAAGGGGGGATACACCAACCCAACACGTTGAAAAGGCACTCCGTGCATTCATCACCCATACGAAGCACCGCTTAGACAAATTGGAAACTGCGCTGCACTATGCAGATCAGGAAAAGCGCAACCTTGCAGAAACACAACTGATGGAGCTAGCCAATTTCTTCTTACCGCTAGACGCCCCTCAAGAACGGGTACTCACCATATTCACCTTTCTCTTGAAAGAAGGCTGGTATTTTATGGAGCGGCTAATGGACGAATTGGACTGGACCCGCAGCGATGTACAGGAGATCCTATGGTGAACTATACAGAACCGGAACTGGATGTACTGGCAATTGGCGCCCATCCCGACGATGTGGAATTGGGCTGTGGCGCGTTGCTCGCTAAGTTGTCGGGACAAGGGAAAAAGGTCGGCATACTAGACCTGACCCGCGGTGAGCTGGGCAGCCGCGGCGATGCCAACCAACGGGATCGCGAAGCGGCTCGTGCTGCCAAAATATTGGGCATCTGTTGGCGTTCCAATGTGGGGTTACCCGACGGCGGCTTGGAAAACACACCCGAGTTCCAGCGCGTCCTCATCCCCTACATCCGTCAGACACGACCCAAATGTATTGTGACTTTAATGGCACCCGACCGACACCCCGATCATAGCGCAGTCCATGAATTAGCGCGTAATGCCAATTTTCTCGCAGGTCTCACCAAAATTGAGACGGGACAAGATGCCCATCGGGCGAGGCAACTCTACTTTTTTTATCCCTATCTTGAACACGAGACCATGCCCTCAGTGGTTGTGGATGTGACCGAAGGCTTCGCTCAAAAACTTGAATCGCTACGTGCTTATGAATTCCAGCTGTATAACCCTGATTATGTAGGGCCCACCACCTATATCGCATCGAAAGGATTTTGGACGGGCAACGAAGCACGGGCTGCCTACTGGGGCGCACGGATCGGCAAAACCTATGGAGAAGGCTTTTACGTGGATGGTCCCATGCCTTTGGATAACTTACCCATTCCTTAAAAGCGCGATGGCAGTAAATCGCCTAGACCCAATGGCGCGGCAGGAATAGCTGCTGATGGAGGCGCATGGCATATTCATCGGTCATGCCCGCTACGGTGTCGACCGTCCGACGCTCCAAGCTATCTTCCGATCGGTCTTGTTCGCTCGGCTGCGTGGGGTGCTCAAGGAGATAGAAATACAATTCCTTTAGCATACGCTGCGCCTTGACAATCTCCCGCGATATGGCCTCGCAAGGATACAATTCTTGATAAAGAAAATCGCGCAGTACAGCGGTCGCCTCTCTGATAGAGGAGAGAATACCAATGTCCCCCTGATCGGAGCCTTGAATAACGCCCGTAACCATGGACCCGATTCTTTCGGACTGGGAGCTGCCCAGCACCTCTTCCACGCAATCGGGTAATTGCGCTTCTGTAATGACCCGCGCACGCAAGGCGTCATCAACGTCATGGTTAATATAAGCGATGGCGTCCGCTATGCTCACGACCAAACTCTCTTTGGTCATGGGCGGTGTTTCTTCTCCGTAGAGCAGCGATTTACCCATCGAATGATTCAAGATACCTTCGCGAACCTCATGGGTCAAATTCAATCCTTGACCGCTGCTCCGGCTCTCGAGAATGTCCACAACACGGAGGCTTTGTTCATAATGCTTGAATCCGGGCGGGTAGACTTCATTGAGTACGCTTTCGCCGGCATGACCAAAGGGCGTATGCCCCAGATCATGACCCAGCGCAATGGCTTCCACAAGATCTTCATTCAATCGCAGCGATCGGGCAATGGTGCGCGCTATTTGCGATACTTCAAGGGTGTGGGTGAGGCGGGTACGGTAATGATCGTCTTCTGGGGCAAGAAAGACTTGGGTTTTACGTTTGAGCCGACGAAAGGCCTTCGTATGAAGGATGCGGTCACGATCGCGCTGAAAGGCGGTGCGGTAGGGATCTTCGTCTTCCCGGCGCGCACGTCCCCGGCTTTCTTTTACGCGGGCAGCCCAGGGCGCGAGAAGATGATATTCGCGCTCTTCCAATTGTTCGCGTATGGTCAAGCTTTGACTTACAGTCATGGTGGGTATAAGGTGGGTTCCGAAAGACCTTATTGATCTTCCGGAACCCCGTCGTCCATTAGGTTTAGAGTTGTGCCGCTCGGTCGGCAATCCAGTCGCCAATTTTCGTCGTTGTCATATTGGCTTCTTTGATATCTTTCACAGACAGGCCCTTCAGCGTGCCGGAGGTCAGAAAATCAATACAGGCTTGTTCGATCGCCGCTGCAGCTTTCGTTTCTCCAAGATGTTCCAGCAACATTTGACCGGAGAAAATAGCGGCCAGAGGATTGATCACGTTCATGCCCGTATATTTCGGCGCACTGCCGCCGATGGGCTCAAACATGGACACGCCTACGGGGTTGATGTTGCCGCCGGCAGCAATGCCCATACCGCCCTGCACCATCGCGCCAAGGTCAGTAATAATATCACCGAACATATTACCGGTAACAATGACATCGAACCATTCCGGATTCTTCACCATCCACATGGTAATCGCGTCAATATGGGCATAATCACGTTTGATGTCAGGATATTCAGCTTCGCCCATTTCATGGAAGGCGCGTTCCCAGAGATCGTAGACGTAGGTCAGTACATTGGTTTTTCCGCACAGGGTCAGCGTATTCGTTTTGTTGCGTTTACGCGTGCATTCAAAAGCATAACGCAGGCAGCGATCTACTTCATTACGGGTGTAGATCATATTCTGAATGGCAACTTCATAAGGCGTTCCTTTGCGCTGCACACCACCGACGCCCGTATACACATCAGCAGAGTTTTCACGGATAACCACGAAATCAATGTCTTTTGGGCCTTTGTCTTTGATCGGCGTGTCCACACCGGGATACAGCTTAACGGGCCGCAAATTGATGTATTGATCCAGCTCGAAACGGATGCGCAGCAGAATCCCTTTTTCAAGGATGCCGGGCGCTACATCAGGATGGCCAATGGCTCCCAGATACAGCGCGTCGCATTGACGCAGTTCATCGATAGCGGAATCAGGAAGTACTTCGCCCGTTTTCAGGTAGCGCTCGCCGCCAAAATCAAAATTAACGGTTTCAAAATCAACGCCGTATTTTGCCGCGGCGGCGCGCATTACTTTCATTCCCTCATCAAGCACTTCCGGACCGGTACCATCACCGGGAAGCAAGCCGATATTATACTTTGCCATTGTGTTCTTCTCCTGTGGTTGTTGCTATTGAAAAAAAAGTTGAAAAGATTCCTCTATCCCTCATGGCCTATCAGAATCTGAAAAAGCAGGGAGGAAAGCCGAACGCTAACTGCTTACAACGCCCTGGCTGCGGGCATAATCGCCCAAAGCGTCCCGCAACAATTTTCTGCCACGGAAGAGCCGTGACATCACCGTGCCTAAGGGACACTGCATCTTATCGGCAATCTCCTTATAAGACATGTCTTCCAGATCAGCCATTATCACAGCTTCGCGAAAATCGTAGGGCAATTCTTCGATCGCTTTGCGAACCGGATCGTCGACCAGTTCCAATAAATCCGCGCGACGGCGTTGATTGTTCATGGGTGAGCCATCTGATCCGATGATTGTCTCGGGAGCCGCTTCAAGACCGGATAATTCCACTTCAATAGGATGTCTCGACCGTCTGCGATACTCATTTATAAAGGTATTACGCAATATGGTCAGAAGCCACGCTTTAATATACGTGCCTTCCTTAAATTTATCGTGAAAACGAAGGGCTTTTACAACCGCGTTTTCCGTTAAATCTTACTCATCGGTTGGATTACGGGTCGAACGCAGTGCTACCGCATAGAGCAAATTAATATGCGCTAATATAGAAGCTTCAAACTCTTTGGAGCGTTTTGTCGGTGTCAAAGTGGTTCCCACGGCCCTGTATCCAAAATCCTGAAAAGAAAAGGAAAATAAAGCATTCTAATCGTCATACTAATGCTATAAGTATACCAGATAAATACGCAGAAATCAATATCCCGACAAATCTTATCTATCTAGTAGACAATGAAAACGTTTAGCATCGTTTTTTCAGGCATAAAAGGCTTAGAAAAGCCAGACCCAGTAAGCCGCAATCCCCTAAAGACGAGGGCAGAGCGCCCCCTTTTTGAGGCTCGGCGGCACAGCAGCCCGACGCAGCTTCAATCTCATTGGGTGCCGGTTCTGTTTCTCCTTCCTCGTGAGGCGGATTATCTTCACCTTCCCCGAAGATTTCACCTTCCACAGCAGGGGCAGGGTCACGGACTGAAAGGGTTGTTTCTACGCTTTCAGAGCGAAACTCAGGACCGTCAAAGCGAAAAAGGACAAGCCCCGTTATGACAAGATCTGCAGGTGAATCGACGCGCGCTTTTAAGGTATATTCAAGTTTAATCGGAAACTGCGGAGGCGTGATCCAAGCAAACTCTAACTTTTCTGTTTTTCCAGCAAGGGGAAAGACTGCCGGCGCGGCGCCGAGGAGCATTTTCATCTGAACAAATTCCCAGTTTTCAGAGATGGTTTCGGAAAAACCTATGGCACTGGGAACCCGGTCGCAGTGTTGCGCTACGGTAACGACAATCGATACAGCTTTGCCGGGTACATAGCCTTCCTCAGGCAAAGAGCGGGACAGCGAAAAACAGGCATTCTCCTCCGATTCGGAAGCTGTGAGCGGTACCACCCCGCAAAGCACAAAAAGCATACACCAAAGGAAAACACGCATGATTACATCCAATCGTAGTTGCAAAACACAGAAAAACGAAACTTCTCAGCAATCCCTATTTTAAATTAAATGAAGCGGAATTACAATTTTTGTGTTATCCGTAGATGGTGTTCAGAGGTACCCCCCTCCTGTGCTCCGCGCGCCTTCAGGTATCCACAACCCCGCCGACCCTTTTTCCGAGAAAGGAAATCAGTGCCTCTTTAAATTGTTGGCTGAACATGGTTGTCAAATGATCGCCCCCGTCAACATAAACTGCTTCGTAACGGGGCATCATCTCCAACATTTCTTCGACACCTCTGCCCAAAGGATCGCGGGAGCCGACAATGGACAGCATGGGCACTTGGTTGTTGCGCAATTCATCTTCGGTCACCGCCAAATCGCGAAAAGATTTCATCAACGCGCACAATGCTTTGGTATCATTCATCCACCTCATAAAAAAGTTTACGAAACCTATTTTCCATTTTCTCGGCGCACCGGGCTCCAGAAAAAGCAGTAAGGGCTTGTAGCTTTGTGATTCGTCAAGGGTCTCAATAAGCTGCAGTAACACCTCCAAACGATCTCCTTCCGGGCGCTCAAAACCGGAAGCACACGCCACGGCGCTAAGCATACGGTTTGGAAAGGTTTGTGACAGTTTAATGACGATGAATCCGCCCATGGAATAGCCGACTATATGGGCTTTTTCGATCGCGAGATGATCTAGAAGGCGGATCACATCCTCGAGCAATTCGGCACCATATTGTTCCGCATCGTGGGGCTTGGCACTGCGGCCATGTCCGCGCACATCGGGCAGGATTACACGATAACCTGCTTTGCGCAGCGCACGGGCCACGCCGGAATGCCGCCAATTTAAATCCCCATTAATCCCGTAGCCGTGAATGAGAATCACAGGCTCCCCGCTCCCCTCCTCACGATAAAACAGGCGCCCCCCATCCACGTCAAGATATTTTCCGTGAAGACGCTAGAG
>JAAYJI010000182.1 GCA_012523015.1 Candidatus Hydrogenedentota bacterium | reverse complement strand
TCCAGTGTACACAAGCAGGGTTCGAAACCACAGACATATTCTTGTTCGCCCATTTGTTTCCACTGCACGAATCGGGGCAATTCCTTTTTGTTGTACGTAACATAAACGCCAAAACCCTTGTCAGGAAAGCCATCATTGATCATAGCCACAGTGACCTTGCCGTTACGGTCAGGTGTCAAGTCATGGTAGTAACACTTCTCTTGATAATTCGCCGTGGGAGCATCCATGACCGCCCAGTTTTCCATGCCCTTTTTCGCTGCGTCATCGCGTGGGGCAATCATAGCGCAAGGTGCCAGTATCCGCGATCCTTTATCAAGGGCGGGCCAGCCTATGTTGCAATGATAGAGCAGCATAACCCCTGTTTTTTTGAAACCTTCGTTGGTCAGCGTGTCATGGATAAAAAACTTGGATTCGCCCAAAGCGGCGCTGATTGTTCGGGTAAGGGTCAAGTTTTCGCCAAAGACAGAAGTTTCTCGAAGGGTTCCGCTCAGGCGCATCCAATAAGTATTGCCTTCCCAAGTTTGTGAAACTTGCACGTTTTTAGCGGGAATGTTGCTAATACGCCCATGCAACCCACTGCCGTCCAAGGCACTGTTGGGGCTCGGTCCGCCGGCACGGGAAAGGCCGCAGGTAGTCAAAAGTCCTCCGTGGAAACTGCGCAGCCACCGAAATCCCTCAGGCTCGAAATACTGAGGCGCAACGTGCCCCGTGGGAGATTGCCAGCCCATGGCACGGCCATAATGACTGGCAGCGCCAATGTCCATGCCTCGGTCAATTAAAACCGTGAATTCTAATCCACTGCCTGTTCGAAAAATAGCGGCGCGGCCGGGGCGTTCATTGCCATCTGCCAAGCTTACCATTTGAATACCGGCAACCTGATCCATTGCCCCGATACGTTTACGCAGCGCTGTTACTGAGTAGTTCTTGCCGTATAGTTGCATGACGTGCCTCCTGTCGAAAGGGCTTTGTACATTCTACGACTTAAAATCAGCGGGATAATTCACAAAGAATTAAAATTTAATTATTTTAGAAAGGGTCTTTTGTTTTCGCACGAGGAGCGCGGAAATAAAAGAGTGCGACCGCCGTTAAAAGCATGACCAAAAGGGTGACCGTTGTCGGAGTCGATACGGGCAGTTTAAGGGAAGGATCATACACATATTCAGCGCCATCACTCGTCGTCACCAAAGTGGTTTTGTTCGCCGTTACCGTCACGGTCACCGGATCGGGAGAATGGTAGCTGTCGATGCGGTTAAAAACGATGGTATATTCGCCCGGATCCAATTGTATGGCGTCACCATGCTTGTACCAGATGTCGGTACCTTCAAGTTTCCATTCTGCGCCGCTGTAAATAGCATCAGCAGGACTCACATATACCACGAGCCGACCATCATCACGAATCAGTCCAAAGGGGTTTGTGAAGGTAGTGCCGGCTGCTCCTTCCAAGCGTGCGCGCACATAGTTTCCGATACCTTCTGTATTTTTGTAGTCAAGCACAGGACCATAATGGACGACTTCACCCATGGAAATCCATACATAATCAGCATCAGGCAGATCTGCCCCGTCGGACATGGCATGAATGGATAAGGTGCCCGCCGTCTCATCATGGACAATTTCAGTGATAACGGGAACTTTATTCACATCCCATTCCATAGAATTTAAAACCGTGCCATGGGCGCTGAAATAATACTGTCCGTTCAACATGGCATTACGAATTTGGCTTTCATCTAAACTTTCAAGAAGAAACATTTCCCAGGAGACAGCAATCAGACGGGTTAGTCCAACATAGGGATAGTGCATATCATCATTGGCAAAGCCCCAAATGGGCCGTTCCGGCATCATGACACTTAATAAAGCATCCCATAATTGTTCATCCTGCGGATAGAGGTTCACATGATTAATGACTTCCATGCCTAAGAGCAAATCGGGCGAAAATGCGGTGAACCAATTTACATATTTCCGAATCACTTCATCGGGCACCAGTTTTTGTTTGTTAAGTTTCCAGTATTCGCCCGGGTGATTAATATGGGCAAGTCCGCCCTGTTCCTCAATTTCTGCGAGGGATTCTTCAAGGGAATGGAAATTAGAGGTATGGTTCACAAAATAGCCATTTAAATGGTTGTGATTGGAAAATTCGCAGCCGGGAATATCAAACAATCCAACATCTTCAGGATCACGTCCCCAGTTTTGCCAAGGATAAGAGATGCGCCGGTGATCCGTTAACGAGAGGATGTCGTAGTCTAAGCTGGCATAGGCATCAATGACCTCCTCAGGAGGAAGCATTCCATCGCTTTCCGTGGTATGGGTATGAAGACTCGCTTTATACTGGTTGATCAGTGACCAATCGATACCTTCATAGGGATTGATCAACGTTTGCGCCTGCGCAGGTGCGCAACAGAAAATAGAAAATGATACCAACAAGGCAAAGAGTCCACTATAGAGGGGATACGTGCGAAGCATAGGAAAGACCTCCCAAAAATGCTGCTGATGATACTAGCTAAGCCCAAGATCACAATTAAGGTTACAAGCTCATCTTAAAACATAGTCTCAGATGAATTCAATTATGTACTTCGAAAAAAGCGAAACAAAGTTATTGTGGCGTAGCACGTACACCTTTATAAATAGCTGGAGTTCCCATAGTTTTGACCAACTTAAAGATCGTAAAAGATGAGTGATCGCGAATCCTCTTACTAAAGTAATTGTGATATACTTTTATTTTACGATGAAAACTATTTTGTAAAGACTGGCCTTGTTAAAGAAGGGGCCCCATAGAAGAATACCTTTATTCTTTTTTTCTCAGACTAACCGGTGAAAGTGTTTGTGAATGATGAATCTATTTCAAAAAGAGATATCAGTTATTGTCAGCATGCTTATTTTGGGCTTCTGCTTTTCCTTTGCTCAAGCTCAGGATGACACCGGCAGTTTGAAAGTAATAATCAAACCGGCGGCGGCGGTCGAACAAGGCGCTAAATGGCGGCGCCTCAATACGGAAATTTGGTATGAAAGTGACGAGGAAGAGGAAGACGTTCCCAAGGGTTCGTACAGCATCGAATTCTTACAACTAGAGGGATGGTATGAGACGCCTTTGTATAAAGACGTGAGTGTCTCTAAAGGGAGACTGAAAAAAATAACCGTTACCCTTTCTCCCAAACCAATACCCGGTCCGGGGTTTGCCGGTTGCCGCGAACTAAATTATGGTTCGACCCCTTATGCGTCGCTTCCTATTTTTAATCCAACGATAGTCGGAGCGCCCGTGACCAGCTGGCCGGAAGGAAGCTATGAATTTTGTGGCATTATGGATACGGTCTATTGTTCGCTAAAACCGACTGTGTCTTTGGTTGATCCGCGCGTGAACGATTTTGCAGGACTTATTCAATGTTTCAATGGTGATATTAATGGTCCTTTGGATACTACAAAAGAAGTGCCTATAGGTCCCAACGGTATTCTTGACGGTTCCTATGAATTGGCTATCGCGGCGGCTGTACTTAATGATCCCCACCATGCCTTATATGCATCAGCAAAAGCGGCCTTTCAACATAATGTCAACGCTACAAAAGACTTGATTATCGAAGCCATGGAAAATGTGCCGGGCTATGGCAATTTACTGGATATATTGCGTTTGCCCGCACCCCATCTTATCCCGGGACTCGCCACACTGCTTTCCGGCTACGCCGTGTTGGGAGACGCTCAGACTGATGACGCTTTAGATGAATTATTTGTACTTCTCGAAGGTTTCGGCGTACAACTTATTGAGAGTGCCTTTAGTACACTGACCGAAAATGAACCGGAATTGGGTATGGAAGGGGATGCCAATAGAGATGGGTTCACCAATAGGCAGGTTTACACGTGGTATGTTGAAAAGTTAGGATATTCGCCGGAAGACTTTGTCCATGCCGCTATCACACCCGGTATCTCTCCCCCGGAACCCGAAATATATCTTGGTGGCGGCGGTCTTTATTCCAATCACAGCATCATTACTTTGGAGGTGGAGGTTGAATCGGGCACACCGATTGCCTACACGTGGTATAAGGATGACGTGTTGATTGCGGAGACCACGGAGGGTATATTGTCGATTGAGGACGCGTCAGCGGAAGACGAGGGAGAGTATTCCGTTGAAGTGTTGCTGCATCCCGGTTATGATGATTTCCAGACCATTATAATGATTGCTTCCGACAGGGTAGATGTGGATACCAATGGACCGACAATTATTTCTTACCCCATCGAATATCTTATTGATTTAAGTGAAGCCTGTAAGGTTTTGGTTCCCGATCTCACGGGAGAAGTCGAAGCCATGGACGATCGGTCCCCGGCAGATAAACTAATTGTTTCGCAAGAGCCTCTCCCCGGAACAATTTTCGCTCCTGACGAAAATATTTTTATCCTTCTTTCTGTTTCAGACGAAGCAGGCAACACATCTCAATGTACCGTGGACACCGTGGTGCAAGATATAACGGCGCCTATTATCACGCTTTTAGGTGAAGAATCACTTAGGGTTGAATGTGGTTCCGAGTATAGCGATGCCGGCGCGACCGCCCGTGACGCCTGCGACGGCGATTCGGAAGTGACCGTGGTCAATTCTGTAGTCACCTCTATTCTCGGTAGCTATACGGTATCTTATACTGTGAGCGACAGCTCTGGTAATGAAGCGATTGAAACGCGAGTGGTCATCGTAGAGGACACCACCGCACCTATCATCACACTTATAGGGGAAGAGACGGTTACCGTTGAATGTGGCGCGAGCTATAGCGACGCCGGCGCAACAGCCTTTGACGTCTGCGACGGTGATTTGGAAGTGACCGCAAACAATTCTGTAGACACTTCTGTTCCCGGTAGCTATACGGTATCTTTTACCGTGAGCGACAGCTCCGGTAATGAAGCGATTGAAACGCGGGCGGTGATCGTAGAGGACACCACCTCGCCTATCATCACGCTTTTGGGTGAAGAATCGCTTACCGTTG
>JAAYJI010000181.1 GCA_012523015.1 Candidatus Hydrogenedentota bacterium | reverse complement strand
GCATGGGCGCTTGTTCCGCCTCGCTACGCTCGGCTCCACAAGCGCCCATGCAATCCTGCCAGGAGGCGCGCTCATGAAACACAGAAACTCTCATAACAACTGGACCAAAAAGCGGGGGCTTGACACATTGTATTTCAGGGTCATGACCGGCTCATTTATACAGGATCTTCGCGATTCCGTGATAACGTGCCGCGTCACGCCGGCCTGTCGGTAGCTGCCGCAAGGGGATCTATAGGGGCACCGCGCCCCTTTCCCGGTTCTCACAGTGTATCTTATCGGAGAATCCGTTTCAAGACTTGGCGCAGTACTTATGAAGGGAGTGTATTGCTTGGAGGTCTGCGGCGCAGGAGCCCGCAGCAGCTATCGGATGGTAGTTGTTGGCTAAGGTGCTGTTAAGCGCTGACGAAAGCAGATTTCACGTAATCCTATTGCAACCTTGCAACTAGAAGCAACTAGAAGCAACCAAGAAGCAACGCCGATCACTTAAACACTGAAACTTCAATAAGATGCTGTTATTGCAACCTTGCAACTAGAAGCAACCAAGAAGCAACCAAGAAGTAATGCCAAGTATTTAAACACCGGAAATTCAATCCGCCGTGGCGTCTTTCTTTTGTATTACTCCATATCAAATAAATTCATCTGTGGATCCGGTGTTGTCAGCGGTGGGTAAAACACTCCAATAATCATAAAGGGATTAGGCGCTCTAGCGTGATGGGCTCTTGAAGTGCCTAGAAAGAAGTGAAGGTCATTTTTAATGAAGGTATCATAATATTTTTCTTTCACTTTTAATATTGCCGTCTCTTTGTCACCCTTTGCTATATTAAGACACTTAATGTAGAGCATACCGATTTCCCAGTCCAAGATCATTAATTTATGTAGCTTGCCTGTTTCATCTTCGAATTGATAATAGAATTTATAGGGTACTTTTGGAACAACTCTAAACTGTTTTTTTATCTCCTCAGGCGTCAAAAACAGATCTAACTGTTTTGACTCCATCTCTAGATGTTCGAGTTTGTCACTATCCCATTCATTTGTTGTTGACGCTGTGATGAAGTTTTTTATCTTTGTGGGTTTGAACACAGCAAGGGAGGTACCGTCTTTGTTTTTCTTAGACAACAACTCATCAAAATTGGTATAAATTTTTTTGTTTTTAAAGATAATCCTGCGTCTCACGTCCCAGTTCGTTTTTTTTGATTTTTCTTCAACGTCGATCGTCGAAAGATCCGGTCTATAGGATTCAAAACGATTGTCTGCTGTATTGCGTGTTATCTTCACATTAATCCATGTATATTTTGGATATTTTTGTTCTTCAGCCAAGGTATTGAATGGAATTGGATAAAGCCGAATCCAAGAGCCGTCCTCCAAGATTCCTGCCGTACAAACGAGCTCCGCATATTTCTTTGAAATTGTCGGATAAGTTTTTGCGACGATGTAAATTCGTTTTTTTTCCATACCTATAAGTCTGTACTCCCGACCTTGTGCGTTTTAATTAGATAATCTCTTACAACATGCCTATGGCATTGCGCAGGATCTTTTTCGAAGCACATCAAGGCAATGCGCGTGTAAGAATGAAGCAAATAATAAACTTGATTAAGATAAGCTTCCAACTTCGGCAGTGTCTTGGCGTAATCATTAAAGAGCGATATATAGTCCTCGGAAGTCTTCAATACACGGCGCTTTGTGGTTTCGATGCCGAGAGCGGGAACATGCACATATTTAATCCCGACACTTTCTGTTATATGGGTAAGTCTGGTCTTTGAAAATCCAAATTTTCGGCTAAGCGGATTTTTACGGACATCACATAGTAACTTAATCCCCTCTTGGATTAACTGTTTAATAAATTGCTCTATGCTTTTACCCTCATAGCCGATTGTAAATAACCTTTCTTCGGAAGCCGTATTTTTTTGTTTTTCATTATTTAAATGACATATTTTTTCCTTGTGGAAAAGGCGGTCAGCCCCTTCATTCTTCATGGCGCCATAAGGATATACATTATATAGTTCGCGGATAAGGACGTTACCGCTCGATGAATTTTCCTTAAGGGAATACCCGGTTGCTTTAATATTTGTGTCTTCAATCGTAATAAATCCATTCTTTAAGAGAATATCCACATCCTCTGCAAGCTGAAAAGAATGAGGACCGTGTGCATGCGGCAAAAAGTCGTAGTAAGCTTCTGATTTTCTCTTCAATTGCAGAAACACTAATTTTTGTAAATCAGCTAAGGATACTCCTGCGTTTAACTGACGAATAAACGACAAAAGAAATCGCTGTCGTTTATAGATTGGTTGTCTCTTATTCATTACTACTGCCTCCTATATCTGTCGAAGGGCATTTGTTGTACAACTTTTCGTTCGTCCAAGGTTCGGTGAAATATTGTCTTGGAAGGAGTTTATAGATCTTACTTGTGACGTGTTGTCATGTGTGATTGGATATTGGTTGCCTCTTCCGATAAACATATCATTGCCCTTATCGAGGTGCTGTATTGCGCAGGCCTATCGGTGCCTGCCGCAATGAGATCTACAGAGTCACAACGAAGCTTAGCCAGTCTACACAGTGTATCTTATGGGAAATTCGGTTTCAAAGATTTTCCCTATGCCGGGGCACTATCGAAGGGTGTGAAAGGTTAGGGATAATGTTGATAAATCGGTTGATGTCGTGATACGGTATTTTTTTGGGATATTTTTTGTAACAGTCTTATACAGAAGGTTTTTTCTATGATGAACAAAACACTGATATTGATGGGTGTGTTTTTTGTGTCCCTGTGCGCTTCGCTTCACGGTGTTGAGGTGAGCATCGAGGCGGACGGCATGTTGAATGTTGACGGTGAACGCCTCTTTGTGTTGGGTTTTTATGATATGCCGACTGCGGATGGGGAGCTGGATCGTTTGGCGGCGGCGGGGGTGAATTTGGTACACAGCAAAGCGGACAGCGCGTCCTTGGATCTGCTCCACGAACGGGGCCTTTATGGGTGGCTGGGCACGACGAACAGCATTGATCTTTCCGAAGATGTGGCAAGCCGTGAGGAAGCACTTCGTGGGATGACGGCGGAATTCAACGATCATCCCGCCCTGCTTGTTTGGGAAGTACCGGATGAAGCGCTTTGGAATACATGGTATGGCGCAGAAATTTGGCGGCGTCACAAAGAGCCGGGCGAACAAAAGGAAGCGATCTCGACTATATCTGATGTTGCGCTGCGCGACAAACTGAGTGAAGAGCGCGAGGCCATTGACCGCCTGCAAATGATAGGCAAGAATAAAGAAGCAGAAGCGATGGCGGACGATCTGTGGCGTACCTTAGGCGTTGACCCGCCTCATCCTGGTTATGGTTTGGGCAATGCTGAGGAGCGTGCGACGGTGCAGTGTGCGGGCATGGTGAAAGGCTATCACTTTTTGAAGGGATTGAGCGGCCGCCCCATTTGGATGAATCATGCGCCCCGTAATCAAATCGAACAACTCGCCGCTTATAACCACGGCGCAGATATCGTGGGCTGCGATATCTATCCTGTTCCAGAAAATAGTTCTATTGACCATTCTGATCTGGCGAATAAAAAACTGTCTTGTGTCGGTGATTTTACCCGTCGTATGGGGAATGCGGCTCCGGGCAAGCCGGTGTGGATGGTCTTGCAAGGCTTTGGCTGGGGCGACATTCAGCGACAGCGTTCAGAGGAAGAGCGGAAAGTCTTGCGCCGGCCGAGCAAGTCGGAATCCCGTTTTATGGCCTATGACGCGATTGTACACGGCGCGCGGGGCATCCTCTATTGGGGCAGCGCCTATGTGGAAAAAGACAGCAGTTTTTATGAAGAGCTCCTTCAGGTAGTCGGTGAATTGCGGGACATTCAAGAGGTCTTGGCATCGCCTGATGCGAACTTCGATATTCAGACACGCTTTGAACAGGTTCAAGGTTCTGTGGATCGTGATATTGTGGTGTTGGCTAAAAAAGCAGCGGGCACGCCGTGGCTGTTGGTGGTCAATGAATGGACGGGACCCTTGGTGACGACCCTGAGCGGTCTGGACGCGTTGAACGGCATGAAGTATCGAGAGCGGTACAGCGGTGAGATCTTGGAAATTGAACAGGGCGCGGTGCGCCTGCATATGTCGTCCCGTTCTGTAAAGGTTTTGGAGCCTCTAGATTAAGACGGAGATTTCCTCCGAAGACGAATAAGGAAAGAATACGATGAAACTTCCATGGCTGTGTGTGGTAATGGGGCTTAGCGGTCTGTTGCTTTTTAGTGGTATTGCTGTGGCTGCCGAGTCCGGCGATGCTGCCGCAGTGGCGCGCGCTCTGGCCGGTGATGAAGAGATTGCCAGCGCGGCGTGGTGGGGCTTTGACGCAGAGGATGCCACGCCCTTTTTGCAGGCGGCTATTGACTCAGGTGTGAAACGTTTGTCCATTCCTTTTATGGGGAAGCCGTGGATTGTGCGGCCCCTCTTCTTACATAGTAATTTGGAATTGATCTTTGAACCGGGGGTGGTGCTCCTTGCCAAAAAAGATCAGTTCAAAGGGAAATCGGACAGTTTGATCACGGCGCGCAATTGTGAAAATATCAAGCTGAGCGGCTACAACGCACGATTGGTGATGAACAAGCGTGATTATCAGAGTGACGCCTACGAGGCGGCGGAATGGCGTATGACCTTGAATTTTGTCGGCTGCACGAATATCCATGTGGAAGGGCTGCGTTTAGAGGCGAGCGGCGGCGACGGGAGCTATCTGGGCGCCAGCAGTGAACAGCCCTATTGTAAAAACGTGGTTATCCGTGATGTGGCATGTTTAAACCACCATCGCCAAGGAATCAGCGTCATCAGTGCAGATTCGCTGTTGATCGAAAATTGTGAGCTGAGCGGGACCCAAGGGACTGCGCCTCAGGCGGGGATTGATCTGGAGCCGAACCGTGACAACGAGCGGCTGGTCAATGTGGTAATTCGCAACTGCACCATGGCGGGCAACAAGGGTTCGGGCATTCTCTTGTATTTGCGGCCTCTCCGCGCCTCGTCCACGCCTCTCTCTATTTTGTTTGAAAATTGTCATATCCGTAATGGGCTGGATCACGGGATCACAGTGGGTGCGCTGGGTGATGATGGTCCCGGCGGTTCGATCGTTTTCCGGAACTGCACGGTAGAACACACACGGCGCAGCGGTATTAATGTATATGATAAGTCGGCGTCAGCGGCGCAGGTACACTTTATCGATTGTCACTTGAATGCCGTCGCAGAGAAACACAAAGAGGTGGCGCCCGTTCAGCTGTCCCTCAACCGAGAGAGCATCGCCACGCGACACGGCGGCATCTATTTTGACGAATGTGTTGTCTATGATACGCTTGACCGGCCTGTATTGAAGTCTTCGGAAAAAGAGGGCGACAAAGGGGTGCATGGGCTCGAAGGCAGCCTGCGCCGAGAAGGACCGGGCGCGGCGCGCATGGTCTTGGCACCGGAAAGTACGGGGTGCAGTTTGCAGTTGTTATCCGATGATTAGCCGCCCAAAAGCGGTGAAGCGCCTTTTAATAGTTCCCTGTTCCGGATGCATTTAACGTGAAGGGAGTTTTCCCTTTAAATCTTTCCTCTTATTTTGCTTGATATTTGTCTACAAACTGTATATGATGTTAAGCAGAACTACGCCACATGTTGTGGTATTGAGCCGAGATTGGGGCCTATGCCCGTTACAATTTCATGGGCTCAAATCTCCATGGGCGACACTGACCACCTTGAGTTGTTCAGGCTTGTTCATCGATATGGATCAAGCAATTTTTTCGAGGATGGCGGGCCTGAACAACGCTTGTTATTACGCCGGGAATTTATTTCCGCTTTTTGATAGCCTTTGGGAGAAATGTACAGATGCAAAACAGCGCCTCCGAAATAGCCAAGATCTGTGAATCTTGGTGGGGTCATCTGGCAGATTCCTCGAAGGTGGAACAACGTGCCTATGTAATGAAGCTGCTCGCGCTGCTCGATTGGGATTTCCCCATTCCCTTTTCACCGAAGGCGGCGGCTGAGCGGCTGAATGCGCTGACTTACCTGCTCCGTGCCGATGGACTGACAACGGTTGCCGCCTATTTTTTGATGCCCGGCGCCTTGGACGCGCCTTCGATAATCCGCGACAAAGGATTGGATTATTGCACGACGACGCGGCTGCTCATGGAAGAAAGCACCTCGCCTAACATCCATTATGTTTTTATCAGCGATTTGAACCGCAGCTATTTTTACGATAACCACGGCAGCCAGCTGCTCTTGTCGGCTGATGACCCCGCTTCTTTCAATCAACAGTTAGCGGTCTATTTGCAGCATGGCCGGGTGAGCCGCGGCGCTTTGGAGGAGATTCGCCGTGAACCGCGCAGTGCGGCGGCGTGTCGTCTGCGCGATTGGTGCGACCGCTGGACGCAAGCGTTAAATGAATGTACGTCCATGTCAACGGCAGCCCTTGATTGTCTGATGGATCGTCTTTTGTTTACGCGCTATGTGTTCCAACATGATATCTTCAGGCGCACGCGCCGGTCGCTGCAGGGTCGTTTCATCGCCCTATGCGACGGATCAGCGATCCATCAGGAGCGGCTGCGCAAGGAAAGCGGCGGCAAGTTGGTGCGGCTCTTTCATGATATGTGGCTGGACTGGCGTGCCGCTATCTACGCGCCCTTACCCGCCCTTGATGAGCTCTTGGAAGGAAACGAACTGATCCCGACCCTGCTCCATGAGTTCATGCTCTTGTCGCCGACCCTCTTTTCGATGTCGACCATTTTGGAACGGTTCAATTTTGGCGATCCTACCGAAAAGCTGCGTATACGCATGGTGCCGGACAGGAACGAAGAACGGGAGATTTACCTGAGCCGGTACACGCTTGATACCATCGATGCGGCTCGGATCACGGTCGACATTTACGATGAAGGATATCGTGCGATCTTTCATTGGCTTGATGCACTGCTGCAGCGTTATGAGCAGCTCAACAGGGAGTTTGAGACGCAGGTTTGTCTTGAAACGGAAGGAAGCGATCTGGATTTATTTGGCTGGTCAGATGTGAATGCGCGCCGTCCTCAGGCGTGTTCGGATCGTCTGCGCCATGCCTGTGAACAAGGCTTCCGCGTGGTCTGCAAATCGGAGCATCAACAACGGCTTGCCAAGCTGCTCGTGCATCTGTATCTGATTCAACTTGCCGCCTCCAAGTATCCCGCCATGGAATATCTTCCCCCCATCCATCCTATTTTTTCAGGAGAAGAACTGAACTTCGTTGAGAATACAGAGGGCTCCGGCTTATACGCGTCCGCTGACGGTTAAGGAATTTTCTTTTCATGCAGACCGAATTGCTCATGATAGGTACGGAATTGCTTCTGGGTCAGGTGGAGGATACAAACGCCGGTTATCTGGCGCGCAGCCTTGCCACGGCAGGGGTCGACCTGTATTGGAAAACCACTGTGGGCGATAATGCCTCCCGTATCAATGACGCCTTGCAGCTGGGGCTAAGCCGCTCTGATACCATTTTGTGCAGCGGCGGGCTGGGCCCTACAGCAGATGATATTACGCGGGACTGTGTGGCGCAGGTGCTGGACATGCCGCTGGAATATCATGCAGATCTTTTCGACGTTATCGAAAAACGGTTTCGACGATTCAAACGGCCTCTTTCAGAAAATAACAGGCGTCAAGCCTTTCTGCCCAAGGGTGCCGTGCCCATTGTAAACTTGGAAGGTACTGCGCCGGGACTGATTGCGGAGCGTGGATCTAAAACCATTATCTGTATGCCGGGTGTACCCCGTGAGTTACGGCGTATGTGTGAGGGCGTCGTTATCCCTTATTTAAAATGGAAGTATGAGATTGCCTCTACCATACATTATCGGGTGTTGTTGGTGGAGGACGTGGGTGAATCACGGGTGGACGCGCTCATTGCGGATTTGATCCAGTCTCAGCACAATCCGACCATTGGCTTACTTGCCTCTGCCGGTCTTGTTCGTGTGCGTATTGCAGCAAAGGCATCGTCGCAGGATGACGCCCTTGCGCTGATTGAGCCGGTAGAACGAGAAATCCGTGAACGGCTCGCCCCTCTGGCGCCTGCGATTCGTGTAGAGTCATAAGGGCGCCTTCGTCTGCGGGATGACTTCTTTACTCAGGAGCGATAGAAAGAGGAGAGGCGTGCTCTTTTTTATTGTGCCGCCTTTGAAGGAGCTAACATTGACGGCGCTGTTCCTGTTGCGCGCCGTGTAAATGCTTCGCTTCGCTTTTATTTGGTATAAACGACTGTTCAGATGTATACTGAAAGTCAAATCAACGTATTCGCCTGTCTCTGATTATAATTACTCACGCGCATCTATGGATTGCAAGCGCCAGCGCGCTCTACACTGATCCCAACCGAGGTATTCATGACAAACTCCAAGAAATCTGCTCCGAGAAAAACGCCGGGTTGCGGCATTTCAACAGTCTCCGTCCATGCCGGTGAAGAACGATTCCGTTACGCCGATTCTGTGACAACACCCATTGTGCAGACCTCTACCTATGCCTTCAAGGATAGTCAGCATATTGAAGCCTATACACGCCACGGTCAGGCGCACTTCGAATATGGCCGTTACGGCAATCCCACGGAAAAAGTGGCGGAAGATCGGCTTGCAGCCATCTGCCGTGCCGAAGATTGTGTCATATTCAGTTCGGGGATGAGCGCGATAACGACGACGATTCTGGCGTTGGTCAGCAGCGGTGATCATATTGTCATTACCGATGATGCCTATAAGCGGACCCTTGAATTTTGCAGTTCCTATCTGCAGCGCTTCGGTGTGGATTGTACCATCGTAGCTTTCGGCGATTATGCACGTCTTGAAGAATCCATTCGCCCCAACACACGGTTTATTGTGAGCGAAAGCCCGACCAATCCTTATCTGAATATCTTTGATCTGGAACGGCTCCGTGATTTGGGGAAACGCTATAATCTGTTGACCATGATCGATGCCACTTTCAGTACCCCTTATAATCAGTGCCCCTTCGATTACGGCATTGATATTGTGCTGCACAGCGCCACGAAATATTTGGCAGGACACAACGATATCCTCGCCGGGGCGGTCTTGGGTAAAAAAGAGCTTATTGATGAGATCCGCGCGCTGCACAAGGCGATTGGCGGCGTCATTGATCCGCACTGTTGTTATCTGTTGCTGCGCGGTATGAAGACTTTTGCGCTGCGCATGGAAAAACACAATCAGACGGGTTTGGAAGTGGCGCGCTTTCTTGAAGCCCATCCGCAAGTGAAACGCGTTTACTATCCCGGCTTGGAAAGTCATCCTCACTATGAAACGGCTAAGGCGCAGATGAGCGGATTCGGCGGTGTCATTTCCTTTGACATCAAAGGGTCGCTTAAAGATGCAAAGGCTTTCCTTGACCGCTTGCAATTGTGTTATATCGCGCCCAGCCTGGGCGGTGTGGAGACGCTGATCACCCATCCTGCCATGGTGAGTTATTATAATCTCAAGCGCAAGGAACGCTATGCGCTCGGTATTACCGATACGCTGTTGCGGCTGGCAGTGGGGATTGAGGACAGCAGCGACATTATCGCTGATTTGGATCGCGCCTTGCTTGCGAAATGAATGGATAAAACGGATGGATGTTTTCCCGAGACCTGAGAGACGAGACAGCACGGTTAATACATGGGCCCGAGGAAGGCGAGGATTTAGGGGCGACATAATTCGAACAAGGATTTCTGTGTCTTGGGACCGGTGTCCCGGACTGGTTTATAAATGAATGGCGCTGCGGGGAAAGCCTTGTCCTTTCCCGCGGGACAATATGGGGATGAGAGCCCATTCCCTTGGATGACAACATATGACACACGAATTTTTGCGTACGATCCACAGCGCGCCCTTATGTATTGACGGCGCCACAGGAACCATGATCCAACAACTGGATTTAGGCGATGATTTTTATGGCGGCGCCGCGTTCCGAATGCTGGGTGATCTCCTATGCTTTTCATGCCCGGAAGCGGTGATCGATATTCATCTTGCCTTTTTACGGGCCGGCGCGCAGGCAGTCGAAACCAACAGTTTCGGATCCTCGCCCTTGCGCTTGGCGGAATATGATTTCTCGACTTTGGACGGGGCGCGTTTTGCCGGCAATCCTTATGGATTGGAGCTGCGCGGCAGTGATACCAATAGCCTTGCCTATCATCTGAGCCGCCGCGCTGCGGAGTTGGCGCAGCAGGCGATTGCCCAATTTCGACAAGAGCCCGGTTGTGAGGACCGCCCGCTCTTTGTGCTCGGCTCTATGGGGCCGTCGAACCACGTCATTTCCGCCACGACTGCCAACTTGCGGCGCAGCAGTTTTGACCATATTGCCGATAATTTCTATCGGCAGGCGCTGGGGCTTATTGATGGCGGCGCCGATGTATTGTTGTTTGAAACGCAACAGGATATTTTGGAATTGAAGGCGGGTATTTTCGGGGCGCGCCGTGCCTTGGCGGAACGGAAAAAACAGCTGCCCATTATCGGGCAGGTGACCGTGGACCGTTTCGGCAGGATGCAACTCTTCAATACCGATATTCATGCGGCACTCGTTACGGTGCAAGGGGTAGGACTGGATGTTTTCGGTATGAACTGTTCCATCGGCCCCGATTTAATGGAGAAAACGGTTGAACGCCTTTGTGCGGTCGCTTCGGTGCCCGTATCGGTCATTCCCAACGCGGGACTGCCCCATTCGGAAGAAGGGAAAACAGTATTTAAATTTCCGCCCGAAGCTTTTGCGGAATATCAAGGCCGGTTTGTTGGAGAATTTGGCGCCCGTGTTGTGGGCGGTTGCTGCGGCACCACGCCCGAACATATTGCCTGTACGGTGGAAGTATTAAAATCAATTAGGCCTAAAAAAACAACACCGCCCACCATGGTCTATGTTTCGGGGCCCCAAGAAGCGGTGCCTCTGGACAGTAGCGAAAATCTTATTCGTTTTGGTGAACGTCTTAATCTGCGGGGTTCTAAAAAAGTACGGGATGCCGTGGAAAATGATACGGGTATCGATCACGATATCTTAGATACGGTCGTTCGCGGACAGGTGCAAGAATTAGGCTGTCAGATTATCGATGTGTGTATGGACTCGAATCAGGTCGATACGGTATCGACCTTGTGCAAGGTAGTACAGAGTCAAACCATAGATTTTTCCGGAGCCATGTGTCTGGATTCCTTCCAAGCAGATGCGCTTACCGAGGCGGTCAAGGTCTATCCGGGCCGGCCTATTCTCAATTCCATTTCACTGGAGGAAGTGTCGCCGGGCGTCCCGAAAATGGATGTGGTTATAGAAGCGACGCAAGGACATGATCCTGTATTTGTCGGCTTGTGTACCGGAACCAAAGGTCCTGCGGCAACGGCTCAAGATAAAGCCGCGCTGGCAGGCGATCTCTTGGCGCGCGCCCTTGAACGCTATGGCATTGGGCCGGAGCGTATCTTCATTGATGTTAACGTTTTTCCGGTGGGCTCGGAAAGTGACGCTGCCATGAATTTTGCGGTGGAAACCCTTGAAGGGATCCGTCTGGTCAAGACGCAGCATCCGAAGGTGAAAACTATCTTAGGCGTTGGAAACTTGACCAACGGCCTTGCAGCGAAGCCCTATATGCGTATTGTGTTGACTTCGGTGTTTTTGGATGAGGCGCGCAAACGCGGACTTGATGCCGCCATTATCAATCCCAACCATTATTTGTTTGTGGAGGACTTGGATCCGGAACACTATCAACTTGCCTTGCGTATCATCCTTGAACACGATATGGACGCCTTTGACCAGCTGGAAACCATTGCGGAAGCGAAGCGCGGCGGCCCGCAAAAAGTCGCCGTTCGATATGATACCTTGGATACGGATACGGCGATTACAGAAAAGATCAAGGATGGTCATAAAGACCGGGTGCCCGGCAGCTTTACCTTCCGCGGTCATGAGTACAGCTATGAAGATCGGATTGTGGAGCAGACCCGTGACGCCTTGGAGCGTTGGGAGCCCCTCGATTTTGTGAATCAACGGTTGATGGCTGCCATGCAGGAGTTGGGTGACGGTTTCGCGAAAGGGGAAGTATCCTTACCCCATCTGCTCCGTTCCGCCGATGTGATGCGTCAAGTCATGGGTTTCATTGAGCAGTATTTATCGAACCAAAGCGGCCTCTCAGCGTCAGAAGAAATTCAGTATAAAGGGGTTGTCGTTTTAGGCACGGTCTACCAAGATGTGCACTCCATTGGAAAAGATCTCGCCCGTACCTTGTTGGAAAATTACGGCTATAAAGTGATTGATCTCGGCGTGATGACCCCCTTGCAGGCTTATATTGACGCGGCGGTAACCCATAAAGCAGACGCTATCGGTATGTCTGCCTTGTTGGTGCAAACGTCGAACCACATGATTACCGTGTCGCGCATGATGGAAGAGCAAGGCCTTGACTTACCGCTGATTATTGGCGGCGCGCCCGTGAGCGATCGACACGCGGCCTATGTGGCACTGGCAGGGCGCAGCGATCCCGAAGAGATGCGGGGCAACGTGTTCTTCTGTCGCACTGCCATGGACGGCGTTAACATGATGAACCTGATTAAAAGCAGTACCGGGCTTGCTGCCGTCTATGAGGATAACCGCCGCAAATTGGCGCGTAAATATACGCAAGCCCAGCGCCGCTTGGAGATTGAAGCCAAATTATTGGCAACCTTGCCGCGTCGAGAAATCAGCTACGAAGGCTTGGATCGTTCGGGTATTACGGGTTTCCGATCCCGTGTGTATCGGATTCCTCTGCCTGAATTGGCGCCGCAATTGGATCGCCACACGCTCTTTTCGCTGAACTGGAGATTCGGCGGTGTCCGCGGTAAAGATCCTATGAAGACCGAGAAAGAAGATCTTGAAAGCATGTTGCAGCGCTGGGTTCGCGATGCCCATGAACAGGGCTGGCTGAAGCCGCAGGGCGTCATGGGCTTGTTCCCTTGTTACAGTGAAGGGGAGCATGTGATCCTGCTTGATCCTGAGGATTTGGATCGGGAACTGGTGCGCCTTCATTTCAGCACGGTAATTGGCGCAGGCAACGAAGATTTGGTTTCGGGAGCGCAATATTTTATGCCCCGGCAAGCCGAAAGCTATGATATGATAGGGTTACAGTTGAGTACTGCCGGTCCGCAGGTTGAGGCTCAAGTGGAGCGCTTTAAGAGCAAGGACGATTTTGAGTCTGCCCTTTTCCTACAGGGATTGAGCGACCGTATTGCCGAAGACATGGCCGATTTCCTGCACAAGACACTGCGTGAGACGGTCGGTGTTCCGGCCGATTGCGGGCAACGCTGGTCGCCGGGCTATCCGGGTATGAAAGACATTTCGCAAAATATCCTGATATTTGAAGCGCTCAATGCTAACGCCGCCCTCGGTGTAGAGGTTACTGAAACGGGCGAATTCCGGCCGACGGGCACAACGGCAGCGGCAGTTTCATTTCATAAAGAGGCCCGATACACCTAGTGGAGACTTTGCAATGCATGCAGTAGCGATCAATGGAAGTGCGCGGCTAAACGGCAATACAAGCACTTTGTTGCGTGTTTGTTTGGATGTTTTGGAAGTGGCGGGGATCAGCGGCGAGCTGATCCAACTGGCGGAAAATCCGATTCGTCCCTGTAAAGCCTGCGGCACCTGCTTTGTCATGAAGAACAACGAATGTATTACGAAAAAAGACGCTTTTCATGAAGTCTATGAGAAGATGCGTCAGGCAGATATCTTGTTGTTGGGTTCGCCCGTCTACTTTGGCTCCGCCACGGCCGACCTCATGGCGCTTTTGGATCGTGCAGGCTATGTGGGCCGCGCCAATGGCAACGTATTTTCTCGTAAAATCGGCGGGCCCATTGTGGTGGCTCGGCGCGCCGGTCAGAATTTTACCTTGGCACAACTCTTGTTCTGGTTCATGATTATGGACATGGTCGTGCCCGGCAGTTCTTATTGGAACGTTGGTTTTGGCAGGCTGCAAGGCGAAGTATCAGAAGACACGGAAAGCGTGGAGACAGTCCGCCATTTCGCTGAAAACTTGGTGTGGCTTGCCGGTAAACTGCGCGGCTAAGGTCGTGGCATGCGTACTTCCGCCTTTTCAGCGGAGGCGTGGAAAGCCAGCAATAATAGGCTGCACAGCCTATCATCTGACAATAAAAAAGACCCGCTTTTATGGGGCGCCCGATTGGTGCTCATAAAAGCGGGTCTACATGTTATAGGTCTATTATTTTCCGGCGAGTTTGGCGCGGATCTGATATTCAATACCGCTCAGTTCAAGATCGCCAATGATGGCGTTTTGATTGGCGTCCCAAGGCAAGTCGCCTTTGAGTGTCAACGCGTAGTTGGTCTGGAGTTCCTTTGTCAATGCGGGAAGCGCAAGTCCTGCCAGCAGCATTTGCAGCCCCGGTCCTTTTTCCTCGTCTGAAGCGATATTCAGATGGATCTTCACGGTATCTTTGTCGATAAAATTGGCTTGGATACGAAGGACTTGAATGCTTTCAATGATGCCTATGGCGGTTGCTCCGAATTGGTTGGCAATCAGGCTTTCCCAGCTTTGTCCGGCGGCTTCAACACCGGCGGCCGCAAGGGCGAGAACGTCTCCGTTACGGTTATCAACGACCAGTTCAAGCTGGTTATCACCTTCAATGCGTGCGGCAGGCTGTGCGGTTTGGGTTGGCCACAGTTTAACCAAATCATCTTGCACGGAATCGGGAATGGGAAGGGTTCCGTTCACATGGAGATCACCCCGTTGGGGAAGGACCACACCTTCTTCATCCCATTGGATTTGCTTGATTTTCTCGAGGGCATTGGAGGCATTGATTTGTTCTTCCAAATAATTGCCAAGGCGCTGTTCATTGATGAAGAGGGTCAGATTGAATTGGTTCCCTTGAAGATCCGAGTCTGCCAAGAGGGTAATTTCGCGGGGAAGCACGTAGGGCAATAGCATTTTTACCTGATCCGGGCTGATAGGCAGATCCAGATCGTCGGTGATGTATTCTTCAAGGAAAGGAAAGGCCATTAAAGGATTGACTATGCCGCGAATCCGTGGATCGCCGACTAGGATCTCTTCGTGACTGATGACCGGTGATTCGCTTAATCCCAATACGGTATCGTATTTAGAATAGGCGACGAATCCGCCGATCACGACCAGCGCCAGCAATACAGCCAGAATAATTAATACAACTAAACACCCTTTTTTCATAACGGGCCTCCCGAAAATGTTGATTGAGACAAAAGAACGCCTCGTAAATTACTGCTTCGTCTATGTCGGCGTTACCATCGGAAGTGAGTATACTTAGACCTGCGCCTAAGAGTCAAAAAATCTACAGTGTCGTGGTGTCTTGGCGGTCGGCAAAAGGAAAAAGCCTTCACCCCCGAAGGAGTAAAGGCTTTACTAAATATCCGGTGTGCGGCAAAAGCGTTATAGAAAATTAGCTGCCTTTAAATTGGTCGATGAGCGCGACAAGGCTCGCTTTGGCATCGCCGAAGAGCATGCGCGTATTTTCCTTGAAGAAGAGGGGATTTTCCACGCCTGCGAAGCCGGAACGCATGGAGCGTTTGAGCACAAAACAGGAACGTGCCAAATCAACATTGATAATGGGCATTCCGTAAATGGGGCTGCTCTCGTCTTCTCGTGCGGCAGGATTCACCACGTCATTGGCGCCAATAACCACGCACACATCGACATTTTCGATAGTCGGATTAATATCATCCATTTCGACCAGCTGTTCATAGGGCACATTGGCTTCCGCCAGCAGGACATTCATATGGCCGGGCATACGTCCCGCGACAGGATGCACGGCATACTTGACTTCGGCGCCGTTGCTTTCTAGCAATTCACCCAGTTCGCGGACAGCGTGCTGCGCTTGGGCGACTGCCATCCCGTATCCGGGTACAAAGACGACGGAGGACGCGGCTTCCAATACGTAATAGGCATCTTCGGCGGTGATGGCTTTGCCCTCGCCCGCTTCGGCTTGTGCTGATGCGCTTGTGCCGCCGGCAGCACCGAAACCGCTGAAAAGGACATGGCCGAGGGAGCGGTTCATGGCTTTACACATGATATTGGTGAGAATGATACCGCTGGCGCCGACAAGCGATCCGGCAACGATGAGCACCGTATTGGAAATGACGAAGCCTGCTGCACAGGCTGCCAAGCCCGAATAACTATTTAATAAAGAAATGACTACAGGCATATCGGCGCCGCCAATGGGGATGGTGACGAGGACGCCCAGCATTAAGGAGAGTACTAAAGCAAGGTAAAAGGCGGGGAGGGTAGCCACGGTTTCCGGAAACGCGATGTAAAAGACGCCTGCCGCCACCAATACGATGAGAACGAGGGCGTTGACTACTTGTTGTCCTCGGTATAGGAACGGTTTCCCGTCGATGCGCTCGGCGAGCTTCGCGTACGCGATCATACTGCCGGTAAAGGTGACGCCGCCAATGAGTATGGCAAGATAAATGGCGATCATGGGCACAAGTTCATGGATGTTGGAGGTGCCCAAGGCTTTATTGTATTCGACCCAGCCCACCAACATACTGGCAAGTCCGCCGGTTCCATTGAACAGCGCCACGAATTCGGGCATGGAGGTCATGGGCACACGGATGGCGGCAATGGTTCCGATACCGCCGCCGATGACCATACCCAAGACAATCCATTTGTAGTCCATGCCGTTGTAAAGGAGGGTGGCAACGATAGCGATTAACATGCCCACGGCTGATATTTGATTGCCTCGCGCAGCGGTGGTTGCTTTGCTCAGCATCTTCAAGCCGAAGATGAACAGGATTGATGAAACGATATAGGCGAGAACGATGATTGTATTCACTAGCGGTCTCCTCCTTTTGTTTTAAACATGCTGAGCATACGATGGGTGACGAGGTAGCCGCCGAAGACGTTGATACTCGCACAGATCACGGCGATCAGTCCCAGTGCGATACCCAATTTGGAATCTTCAGCAAGTCCCGCTGCCATGAGCGCGCCGACGATGCTGATCCCCGAGATGGCGTTGGATCCGGACATCAGAGGCGTATGCAGTTGAGAGGGCACCTTGCTGATCAGTTCGAAGCCCAAAAAAATGGCGAGCACAAAAGTAAAGAGCAATAACAACATTTCCATATCAGTCTTGCCTTGCTTGTTTGATTTGTTCGTTACGCAGTGCCCCTGATTGAATAATCAGGGCAGCATCCATAATTTCATCTTCCGCATCAAGTTTCAGCGTTTTATTTTCTTCGTCCCAAAAATGGGAAATGAGATTCAATAAATTCGTTCCATACACTTGGCTGGCGTGGCGGGGAACGCGGCTGGCGAAATTGTCGGCTCCGATGAGGGTGACGCCGTCAATATGCTGTTCCACGCCCGGCTCTACACCTTCCACATTACCGCCTGTTTCCGCAGCAAGATCAACAACGACACTGCCCGGCTTCATGGCGGCGATCATCTCACGGGTGACGATAAGCGGCGCTTTTCGTCCGAAAACCTGCGCCGTCGTGATCACAATGTCCGATTGGGCGATGACTTTTGCCATGGCCTCTTTTTGTTGTTCTTTTTGGGCATCAGTCAATTCAATGGCGTAACCGTCTTTTGTTTGCCCCGTTTCCCCTAAGTCGATTTTAACAAAGCGCGCGCCCAGTGAACGGACTTGTTCTTCCACGGCGGGCCGTGTGTCGAAAGCTTCGACCCGCGCGCCCAGCCGCCGTGCCGTTGCGATGGCTTGCAGGCCGGCAACGCCCACACCAATGATAAACACACGTGCCGGCTTCAGTGTACCTGCAGGCGTCATCATCATGGGCAGTACTTGATTCAGTTGGTTCGTTGCTATGATCACCGCTACATATCCCGCCAGATTCGCTTGGGAACTCAACACGTCCATTTTCTGGGCGAGGGTCGTTCTCGGGATCATTTCCATGGCGATGGCATCGACTTCACGGGCCATCAAGGCATCCAATACATCATGGGCAGTGAAAGGCTCCAGCAGGCCGATATGAAGACTGCCTTTTTTCATCAAGTTGATGTCTTCAATGGATGGTTTACCGACGCGCAGCACCACATCCGCTTGGGAAAGGAGTGCTTCACGATCTGTGGATACAGAGGCACCTGCATTGACATAACTGTCATCGGGAAAGCCTGAGGCTTCGCCCACTTGGCTTTCAACCACCACTTCCGCGCCCAGTTGTACGAGACGCGAAACGGTATCGGGGATGACTGCAGCACGCTTTTCATGGAGCGCAGTTTCTTTGGGTACAAAAAATCGCATGGCCACTTCCTCTTGAATAAGGCTTCAGCAATAATAAGGGGTCAGGAACTTCCTGTTTCGGCAAGACATTTTAATAGAGCGCCCTGTTCTTAGCCAATTGGCTTTTATAAGCGTCCGACCCATGTGGAAAACATGGAATGCCGTCTTCCTCCATAGGCTTTGTAAAACCGGCGGCACGCATCAGGGCGGTATTCGCAATGACTTGGCTTTATGTCTATAACAAATTGACGTGCTAAATATTTCTGAAAAGATGTAATTACCCGACGGCTGGGAGGGCAACGAAGATCTGCGCCATTTGAACGGACATAGCCCTAATGGAAAGAATAGGGTATCACTGCATTTTTAAGATTATTAATTACTCCTATTTTAGAAGGAAGCATGGACTTCATGATGACTATAAACGACAGCTTACATGAAATCTTTGAGCGGATGGAAGCACACTTTGGCCCCACCCATTGGTGGCCCGGGGATACACCCTTTGAAATCGCCGTTGGCGCCATACTCACCCAAAACACGGCATGGTCAAACGTAGAGAAGGCGCTGACCCGGCTTAAAGCCTTGCGTTGGCTCAGTCCGCGGCAGATCATGGCGGCGCCGCAAGAATCCTTGGAAATGGCGATCCGTTCGTCGGGCTATTATCGACAAAAAACGGAACGACTCAAAGGCTTCTGTGCTTTTTTAATGGACAATTATGGCGGCTCCATGGCGCGCATGGCAAAGCGTCCGACCTCCCTGTTGCGGGAAGAATTGCTGGCGCTCAAGGGTATCGGACCGGAAACGGCTGACGATATTTTGCTCTATGCCTGCGAAAAGCCTATCTTTGTTGTTGATGCTTATACGAAGCGTATTTTTTATCGATGTGGATTTATCCCGGAAAAAATAAGGTATGACGCCTTGCAAGCTTTGATACATGAGACCTTCCCTGCCGACACTGCTCTTTACAAAGAATTGCATGCCTTGATCGTGATGACGGCGAAGGATTTTTGTAAGAAAATGCCTTGTTGTGAAGGCTGCCCTTTGGCGTTGCCCGATCATTTGGGAAAGCCTTTTCCCTGTACGCGGCATTTTACAGAAGGCGATGAGGAGGCGGCGGCGCGCCGGGTGGAAAGGGATAATGGTCGGAAAAAGCCTTGATTGTGTTTTTGAAGTGCGTTACTATCATGTTCATGCGCCGTCTGTCCTTTCTATTGGCTTTTTTTGAAAACCTACATTTTGGGGCATGGCGGCCCATCAAATCATCTCAACAGAGAAAATTCTGGGTTGTGGTCAAAGCCCACGTTAGAAGGAATCTGTAGTATGAAAGCCTTTAAAGAGTATTACCGCCCTATCGGCAAGGCTTGCTTGCTACTCTGTGTAGCGGTGTTGGGCAGCATGGGCAGCGCTTTAGCCGATGGGCTAACTCCGACAAGGATACCGGTCATTTACTGCACTGACCTCTTTCATCCTCACGAGGATGCGGACGACCATTTTGATCTCGCCTGTATCTACTCTATAGAAGAATTTGATCTTCAGATAATTATTTTGGATCAGGGCTTAAGGCAGGAAGCATGTCCCGGCGCCATTCCTGTTGCGCAGATGAACAGATTAACAGGCCGTTCCGTCCCCTGTGTGATCGGTCTGGCTGAACCGCTGACTTGTCCTGAGGATAATGGACGCAGCCAAGACAGGCGTTATCAAGGAGGCGTTGAACAAATCCTGTCTTTATTAGAGGCATCTGTGACACCCGTTATTATCTTTACGGTGGGCAGTCTGCGCGACGTGGCGGCTGCCTACAATCGAGATCCTGAATTGCTGCATAATAAAATAAGCCGCCTCTATACTTTTATCGGTAATAGTCAAGGGCAGTTTCATGAATACAATGTGAATTTAGACCGAAACGCGTACCGCTGTATCATGAACAGTACGCTGCCCGTCTACTGGGTACCTTGTTTCGACGGTGAAGTTTGGGAAAACGAAGGGGCCGCTTCTTATTGGCAGGCCGGCCATGATCAGTTATTGGCATCGGTCACGCCCACGCTCTTGAATTTTTTTCTGTATATGGATTTGAAAATGCCGGTGTCGGAAAAATTCCGTTTCTTATATCGTCCTGAATCTGTCGAAAAAGAAGCCTTCCTAAGTCAAAAAAGAAACTTGTGGTGCACTGCTGTTTTTCCTCATGCTGCGGGGCGGCGCTATATATTGCGCGGAAAGGAATACCGTGCCCTATCTTCGGAACGTATACATGACGGAGATCAGGAGGATAGTCCCTTTCATTTCGAGACGGTCCGCCTCTATGTAGATGACGACGCTGTGGAACATGTTGACACGTTGCAAGGCCGCCCTATTCAGCGCTTCCGTATAAACGACGCGAAACGATACGCCCCATCCATGACGGCTGTAACGGGCGGACGTTTGCAGGACCTTTCCGCACAGATTGAGAAAAATGCGACGGCGGCTACGCCTTGAATTATGCCCCCCCCCATTGGAGACGGATAAGTCTTTTTATTTCGATCTGAACAGAGGTGTTGTTATACTGCAACGGAGCGTATCGCTGTTGATGGTATCCATAGGACAAGGAAAAGATCATGAAACACACTCCTTTTATACTGGCTGGTTTTCTTTGTATGTTGGGGATAGGGGCAGGCATTGCTACCGCGGAACAACAAGAAATTATATGGGAGCAGCGCTTCACAGAAAACGGGGCTGCCGAGGCTTGGGAACTTAGCGGTACGGCGCGCATGGAAGACGGCGCACTGTACACGTGCAGCGACCCTGAAGGGACGAGCAGTGCTGTAAGTCAAACGCAGCTCGCCATTCCGGCCGCGAGTGACGGGTATTTGCTGCGCATGGAGTGGTCTCTTGTGCCGGTGCGCATTGGCGGTTGGGGTCAGGACGCGAACACGGGCGGCCCCTTCGTGGTTGAGTTCACCGGCAAACGGCCGACGTTGAACGCTGCGCATCGTGCAAAAACAACCGTTGCGCCCGGCGCAAGCGTGATCTTGTCTTGCGACTTTAATCAGCATCAAGTCTTTGACTGGCGCATAAACGGCGTGGCACAGCTTGATCAGCCCGTTCCCGCGTGGCGTCCCAACCGCGCATCAGCGCCCCTTTCTTTTTCTGATTTTAAAGATACGAACAGTGAAACACGCTGGCTTTGGGTGCGCGTCAGCAAGATCATTCCCGACGATCCTACGGCGATGCTCGTATCAGGTTGGGAAAGGTATCCGGAAGTGAAACCCAATGAGCGCCTTCCTTTTTTGGTCGGTGTTGCTAGTCCTATGGACAAGGTCTTTCGTGAGGCACGAGATTTCACGGGAAGGTTGAACAGCACCGTACAACTTGCTGCGGCGGGGCGTGAATCGGAAAGCTTTCAGTTGGTCGTGATCCCGACGAGCGGCGCCTTGCACGGGGTAGAGGTGGTGCTGAGCGACTTGCTCCACAGTGACGGGGCCACACGGTTGGATCAAGAGAATCTATCCTGGCATCCCGTGGGCTATGTGCAGACACGACAGTCTAATTCTTCCATGCGGCGCGCGGGCTGGTGGTGGCCCGATGTGCTGCTGCCTCGTGCTGCCTTTGATGTGGAGTCCGGCTTTGTTCAGCCGATCTGGTTCACGGTGTCTGTGCCTCACGGTACCAAGCCGGGCGTCTATCATGGTGTGATCCGAATCATGGCGGACGATGCAGTGGAACATATTGGACTGGAACTTCAAGTGCGTTCTTTTTCGTTGCCCGTACGAGGTGTATTAAAAACCGCCTTTTGTTTTAATCCCGGCATTTGGGAAATGTGGTATGCCCCGGATGCGGTGAAAAAGACATTGGGCTTAGATGATAACTGCAGTCATGGACCGCTCTACACCTCCTATGAATGTGAAGATGTGCTGCCCCGTGAAGACTGGCTGCGCCTCTACGATTTCCTGCTCGCCCATCGGCTCAGCCCAACCCAGATTTATTCGTCTTTGAAAGGGGGTAAAAGTCGGGTTTTCCCCGCCCACCGCGATATGGACTATTGTTATGAACGGGGTATGAATGCGACTTGCTTGGCGAATGTGGATGTGCTGCCGAAAGATCCCGAAGCGGCAGATACACTTATGGCTGAATTGGAGGCTTGGATCGCTTCGTGGGAAGAATTTGTGAAGGAAAAAGACTGGCAGGATTTTACGTGGTATGTGCACGGCTTCGATGAATCGGAAATGCGTAAAGATCCTGTGGAAAATGTGGATCCGTCGCTCCACCGGGTCTTTGGCATGTTGGCGGACAAATTCCCGTGGCTGAAGCGGGAAAGCGCCAATCCTATTATCGATAAGCATGTTGGATATATTAATGTATGGACACCGCTCACCCAACAGCTGCCGGAGAAAAAAATGGAGATGGTACGGGAACGCCAAGCCGCCGGTGATGAGGTGTGGGCCTATGTGTGTTGCGGCCCCGGGCGTCCTTATGCCAACCTGTTTATTGATTTTCCGGGCGTGGATCCCCGTATCCTGCCGTGGCAGTTTTTTCAACAAGGGATGACCGGATTTCTCTATTATCTTATCAACCTTTATGACGGACAGGAAAACTGGAATATGGACGCGCCCAAATGGCCCGAGCGCCCGTGGAACCCTTATTCCTTTAGAACCAACAGTGACGGTATTCTCATGTATCCCGGTCCTGATAAGGAACCCCTCGCCAGCACGCGCATGGAAAATCTGCGTGATGGAATTGAGGACTACGAGGCGCTCGCCATACTGGCGTCTTTGGTGGAAAAGGCGGCGGCTGATGATGCCCATGCCGACTTTGCTGCAGCTGCAAAAGCGGTGCTTGCCGTGAAGCCCGAAATTACAACATCGTGGAAAGAATATACGCAAAACCCGGATACCATCATCAGCGCCCGTGCGGAAGTGGACGAATTGATTGAAGAGGGACTGACGTTGACGGGTACCAATACGCCGTGACTTTGGCATGGAAAAGAAGGATCGAGCACTCATGAAGCATACGACATTGCCGGAAAAAAATGAAGAAAGATTGTCCGGCTATGATCCTGTCCGCAGCCTGTGGTTGGGCATGATCCTACTTTTCTTTTTCCAGCTTTTCGTCGTGTGGATGGAAAGTATCTACAGGATTAGTTTGACCGCCTTGGCGCCGGGTATGGAGCTGCTGGGATTATTGCTCTTTTTGGTTGCGCTGCCCCTGCTATGGCTTCCGCCGCAGTCTACGCCCCGATTATTTCGTGCCGCCGTGCTATTGTTCCTCCTGTGCCGCTTCTGCGCGCCCTTGTTGGGCACTATGGGCGGTATTCTTTTCGGCGGTGTTGGGGTGTCTCTTTTTTTGGTGTTGCTGGCGTGTTTGCTGAGCCGCCCTTATGCGCGCTTATCCCCCGATTTTGGAAAGGCCTTGGGCGTTGCAGTGCTTCTGTCTGTAGTGTTGCGTTCGTGGGGATTGTCGCTTGATATTTCTATGGACGGCATGGCGCTGTCCTTGGGCGCCGTGTTAACCGGCATGGCGCTGCTCCTTTCGTGGCATGATCTGAACGCGCCTTTGCAAGAACAAGAAGCGGTGGAAGATGCAGACATGGGATCCGGCGCAGCATTTGTGCCGATGTGTTCTTTCTTCGCCGCCCTTGGCATTGCCTTCCTTTTTCTTTCTTCGCCCTTGGCTGTAAATGGCTGGCATGGATACAGCCGTCCTTTTTTTACGGGCACGCTTTTCTCCGGAGCTGTAGTTGTTCCGATTGTCCTGTTTATGCTCGTAGGACAAAGGATCCCGAACCCCGGCCGTTATAGCTTGCCTGTAGGCAATTTTATTTTTACGACCCTTTTGGTGGTTGCCCTTTATGCGGGTCGGCCGCCCTTTCCTGAAACAGCCCTTTCCGTGCCCATCGTTTTGAGCAGCGGCGTTTTACCCGGTAAAAGCGGTGTGTGGATGGCACTGCTCATGTCGCCTGTGATCCTATTGAATCTGCGTAAGAGCGGCGCTTACTTTTCAGTTCGTCCTTTCGCACATCCCCGCTGCGCTGTAGCGCCTTTGATCGTGGCCGCGTTGTTCTTGGTGTCCATTTCTATTTTGTTGATCCTCACCAATGTGTGGGGCTATGTTCCGGGCGGACAGGTGCTGAGAAATCAATTCTATCTGCCTTTTTTTATTTTAGGTGTTTTCTTGATGATCTTTGGCTTTGTCAAGGCTCCGGATAAGGCGGCGCTTCCTCGTCGTGGAACACGCCTTATGGGGAGCCTGTCCCTTATCCTTTTGCTGTTGTGGCTGGCTTCGTTGTGGCACACGCAGAGGCCGGTCATGGAAGCTTCAAGAGGGGACACACTCCGCGTTGTTTCCTACAATATGCAACAAGGTTCCAACACTGCCGGCGTTCGGGATTACCTGGGGCAACGCTCACTCTTGCGCTGCCTTAATGCTGATGTTATTGCTTTACAGGAATGTGATACTGCTCGTGTTTCGGGCGCCTTGGTAGATGCTGTATACTATTTTTCGCAATCCTTGGGCTATCACGCCTTTTACGGGCCCGGCAGCATTTCCGGTACTTTTGGGACAGCGCTGCTGTCTCGATATCCCTTAGAGAATCCGCGTGTTCTCTTTTCTTTCAGCAATCCTGATGAGGTGGGTACGGCGGCGGCGGAAATAGAACTGTCAGGTCAGCCGATTGCCGTCTTTTCCAATCATCCTGCCGGCGATGCGGAAATTAAAAATGCCCATCTGGACTCCCTTGTGAAAGAAGCTTCTCGTTATCAATATGCCATTGCCATGGGCGATTTTAATTTCACGGAGCGCGATCCCTTCTATGGGCAATTGATGGATTTTTTTTCGCAGGTTGCCGCCCGCTCCGGTTCAAATCCTTTGTGGATGAAGCGCGGCATTGCTATCGATGACGCGATTGACCACATCTTTCTCAGTGCTCCGTTCACGGTGCTGGAAAACGATTATGTATTGCCTCCCCAGTCTCGAAGCGATCATCCCCTTCACTGGGCACAGCTGCAACTGAAGGGATCTGAAGCGCCTTGACTTACCGGCATTTTTTTGTTTAAAAATTATTTTTAATCGTCCTAACAAATTATGTTATTCTCTAGGTTGATATTTAAGATCATCTAATTTGGGAGAAAAGTGTTTTTTAAGGATACTTTTGCGGGAAATATTTTTTACATGCACCAGCTTTCGCGTGAGCTGTTTCAATAAAAATAGCATAGACCCAAACAGCCTGTATTTTGTGGAAGCCCCATGCATATAAAAACAGTTGTATCCCCGACAATCCATAAATGACTTGTTTTTAAAAGAAGGCTTCGTAACAAGCACGCACTTGTTGTTGTATTTTAAGCGGGTGCTTTCAATAGTTGTTGGTTGGTATTTCAACGTTGGAATGACAAGAAGGAGTAAGTCTATGCTGTTGTTCAATCTGTTCAAAGAGTTGTTCAGGGTAACTTTCCAGTTCTTTACCGGATTTTTAACGGATTTGGTTTTGGGCTGGGTCTTTCCTCCGTCGGCGGAATAGTCAGAAGCTATTGCTGCTGTCGCGCAGTATGCAGAAGTGTATTTGGAATGAGGTCGACTGTTACGATTGATTTTCTCGACACAAGCCTATGAAAGACAGGCTTGAAAGAAAGGACTTTTTATGGATTTCGCGGTACTGTTTCAATTGTTGGTGACTCGGACAATCACCTTCTTTTTAGATTTTCTTTTCAACGGTATGTTTGATTTTCTGTCCGACGTATTGTTTGGCGGATAATTAACAATCCTTTATGGTTGTGATGCTGTAGATTAGTGAAAGACAGGCGATTTGTTTGCCTGTCTTTTTTTTATCACAGTGTCGGTGAAACATTTCATTTCTCCTTGAAGTCTTAATGATTGGGTGATTTCGCTTTCGGCGAAATCGTGCCGACGGGGTGAATGTCCCTGAAAGGAGCATCCTATGACCTTGTTTCATCGTTCCTCTGTTGCCAACATCATTCCTCTGATTATTCTTGCTGCTGCTGCTGTTTTCGCGTGGCAGTATTCCCTTGCGCCCCGCCCTCTTCCCACCTCGGCAGCGCCGGATCAGTTCTCTGCCATCCGTGCATGGCATCATATCGAAAAAGTATGTACAGCGCCGCAGCCGGCAGGATCCTTGCGTAATGATGAAGCCTGCGCCTACATTCAAAAAACTTTGGAAGATCTTGGTGTAGAAACGGAACTGCTCTTTCAGTATGACAAGACGGGGGAACGGCAAGTATCGCGCCGCCGCGCCGTGCTCGGGCGTATACGGGGCAGTGAATCCGGGAATGCTTTCGCTATGGACGCCCATTTTGATTCTGTGCCTTGGGGCCCGGGCGCCGCTGATGATTGGGCAGCCGTTGCCGCCCTATTGGAAACGGCACGGGCCCTCACCGGCATGCCGAAGCTGCGCAATGATATTATCTTTGTCTTTGCCGATCAGGAAGAATTTAATATGGGCGGCGCAAAAGGCTTCCGCAATCATCCGTGGTTTCAGGATGTGCGCGTCATGCTTGGGCTGGAAGCACGGGGCAGCTGCGGTCCCTCCCTCATGTTTGAGACCTCGCCGGAAAACGGTTTTGTCGTCCGTGAACTTGCGAAGGCAGGTGTCGGCGCACGGGCAAATTCCGTTATGTACGACTTTTATAAGCGGATGCCTTTCAACAGCGACTTTGAACACTATAAGTATGACGTGGCGGGATTAAATGTTGCCTTTGTAAATGGCTTCCAACATTACCATACGGTGTTGGACAATGCGGAAAATATTAGTCTGTCCAGTCTACAACACCACGGTAATTATACCCTTGGTCTTGCCCGTCATTTTGGAACGATTCCCCTCAATGATTGTTACGCGCCCGACGCACAATATTTCAATACATTGGGCGGTCATATGGTGGTATATCCTATTGCGTGGGGCTGGCGGCTGGCACTTCTTGCCCTCGTTGTTTTTTTGGCGGTCTTTCTCTACGGCTTTCTTTCCAAGAGCCTCACGTGGCGCGGTGTTGTGGTTGGCACCCTTATCTTTCCCATCACTTCATTTTTCTTTTCTCTTGTGGCGATACCCTCTTGCTACCTGATCTTTCTGCGTTTTCGGGAAATGGCTTTATATCAAAATAATACCTTTTCTCTGGGACTTGTTGCAGTGGGCACGGCTATCTTTCTTGTAGTCGCTGCGTTGCTGCGCCGATGGTCGCGGCCGCAGGAAATGTTAGCGGGCGCTTTAGTATGGTTCCTTGTTGGTTTGATGCTGTGTCAAGTTATGTTGCCCGGCGGCGCGAACCTCACGCTGATCCCGTTGGCTTTCGGATTGGTCTATCTCTTGATCTTGCTGATAGGTTCACGACAGGGAGAGGCCAGTTCGCCCCGTTCTATCCGTTTTTCTTTGTTTTTTGCCGTGCCGCCTTTTATGTTTCTTACGCCCGTATTGGTCATGCCTTTCTACACCGTAACCTCTATGCTTTCTGTTGTGTTGGTTCCGGGCGTGATGCTGCTCTTTTCATTTTCACTGCCTCAATGGTGTCTCTTGCGGTCAGCACGGTGGTTTCAATCAGCCCTTGCCTTGGTGGTCATCGGCATCGTGTTGTTAGGCGCTGCCTATGTGGGATGTCTTCCCGGCGTGAAGAGTCCGTACCTGAACTGTCTTGCCTATGGGGTGGATTACGATAAGAACGAGGCGTGGTGGCTGAGCTCCGCCCGTCAGTTAGATCCCTGGTTGGCGCGTTACATTCCTGACGACGCGACACCGGAGAAGGCAGGCGCTTATTTACATAATGATAACACGGCTTACTTGAAAGGACCGGCTCCTTTGCCATTGACGGATCCGCCTAGTCTGCGCATAACGGCGGATGAGGAAGTGGCGGGGAAACGGCAGGTAAGTTTCATCATTTCATCGCCCCGCGGTCCTGAACGCATGTGGATTCGGGTCGTATCAGGCGCGCCCGTATATCGGGCGTGGATCCTTGGTCATGAACTGCCCGGCGCAGACAGGGACTGGAATATATCTTTGGAAATTCCGCCTCGGGATGGGGTCGCACTTCGTCTGGAAACAGAAGCGGAGCTGCCCTTGGAACTGGGCATTCATGAGAAATCTTGGGGATTGCCTGCCTTTGCCGATTTTGTGGCGCGTCCGGAGACCATGGCTGCGGAACCCAATCGTACGCTCATACGGCTGCCCCTCAGCAGCGACTACAGTTACAGTTATGCAACGCTCACTGTAGAGTGATTCTCAAGTCCTCGGCATCCTGTGGCGGCATGGTGGCTGTGTCCGTCTTTTTGAACCGTCCTGTCATCGTATCTGACGGCATCGCCGCGCTGTTTTGGTTGAAACAGCCTTCAATCAAAGGCTATACTATGGTGTGTTATGTTGCCGGGGTAGCTCAGTTGGTTAGAGCGCTGGATTGTGGATCCAGAGGTCCTGGGTTCGAACCCCAGCCCCGGTACCATCGTGTAATGGCGACGACCCTGCCTACAGCATCCGGCTGTTGAGGCAGGTTTTTTGTGTTTCAGCGGAGTCCCTGTTATTTTGGCAATCGCCGTGCCCCCATCCATGATTTGAGTTTTGGGAATCTACCCGCCATAATACAAGCTCCGTAGTGAATGTGCTTTCCGTTGATCGTGTTGCACGTGTCTACACAGCATCTCTAACCCGATGGTAGCGACCCATGAAGTTTGTTTTCTTCGCTTGCGAAACCCGAAAAAACGCGGCCATACGTTACCGTGTGGAGTCTTTCTCCCGTCTTCTCGAAGAAGAGGGGCATCGGTGTATTGTGTGTGTGCCCGCGCCGGTGCGCTGGAAAGAAGCGCTTTATGAATCCCAAGGCAGACTGAAAAAGCTGCTTTACCTTTTTTTGGTGTTCTTGCACCGCTTCGCCCAATTGCGGCATGTGCCGGGTGCGGCAGCGGTTTTTTTTCGGGGCCCTGTGTTTCCTTATGGCCCTCCTTTTTTTGAGCGTATCATTTCTTTTTTAAATCCCCGCCTTGTCATGGATTTGGATGACGCCATTTGGGAGCCGCCTGCTTTTGTAGAAAGCCCTTTTCTTCGATTCATGGATTTTGGGTGGACTGCTAAAATGGCGCGTTTGTGCAAACATTGTGTTGCAGGCAATGAACTGATCAAGGAATATGTGGAGTGTGAGGGCTGCCCCGCCACCATTATCCCCACGTGCATAGATATGCCTCTGTACGGAGGGAAACAATATGGGAACCATGAGGGGCAGCCTATAATTCTGGGGTGGACGGGACTCAGCGATAATCTCGGCTACTTAGACCGCATCGCGCCCGCCATTAAAGAACTCTCTACAAAATATCCCTTGGAGATGATGATTTCCACATCGAAAGAATGGGACTTTCCCGGGATCACCGTGCGTAATCGCAAGTGGATCATTGACGACGAAATCAACTATCTTACGGAAGCGGATATTGGGTTGATGCCTCTAATCGACACTCCCCGCGCTCGGGGTAAATGTGCCTTCAAAGCCTTACAATATATGGGAGCGGGCACACCGGTGGTTTTGTCGCCGGTGGGCATGAACAAGACTGTAGTAGAAGATGGTGTGACCGGATTTTTGGCCGATTCACCGGAAGAATGGTACGAGAAACTAGAGCAATTAATTAGGCAGCCCGAATTGCGTGAAACGATGGGCCGCGCTGCCCGTGGGCATATAAAAGCCCGTTATTCTGTGGCTCATTTTTATCCAACCTTCAAAGAAGTCATGTTGGGAATCCGTTGGAAAAAGGATTGACGGTTTTATGCCCCTGTACTTGACAAACAATCGAGATATCCATATCGCTCAAGAATGGATCATTCAGCTGCACCGCTGGATTGCGCGTCATGGTCTATGCGGTTACGATCCTTTTGACATTAAAGCGCATCCTTTTTTCCGTGCATTGCAGACGCGCCCCTTGCTGCGTAAAAGCTCGACGGCGCTGTCCGATTGTTTCCCCTTATTGTCGAGGCGGCTGCTCCGTATTCAGCCCGCCTTGAATCCCAAAGCCCTTGCCTTGACAGCGCACGGTGATTTGCGGCTCTATCAAGTTACGGGGGATACGATTCATTTGGATAGGGGATTGCGCCATTTGGATGAACTGCGCCGGCTGGCGGTGCCCGGCTATGAAGGGCTCTGTTGGGGCTATCCTTTTCCCATACGCGCCACGGGCTTAGACTGTCCGATCAATACGCCGGTGAGTGTTATCGGCGCCATTGCCGGGGAGGCCTTTCTTCTTGCTCACCGTCTTTGCGGCGATGGGGCTTTGCTCGATGCGGCGCAAGGGATCAGTCACTTTTGTTTGGAGTCGCTGCCCCGTTTGCCGGGTGATAAGGATACGTGGTGTTTCGCCTACACTCCCGCTGATCAGCGGCGTGTGCATAATGCTAATCTGCTGACGGTGTCCCATCTCTTGCATACGGCGTCGCGCATAAAGGATAGAGATTTAATGGAGGAGCTCCGGCCCGCTCTGGAGTTTAGTCTGTCTGCACAGCGTGAAGACGGTGCATGGCCTTATGGCGTATCGGTTGCAGGCGACGGCTACGAGCCGGCACTCATGGAATTGGTGGATCATCATCATAGCGGCTTTGTGCTGCGCGCCCTTTACACCCTATACAAGATTCATCCCTCAGAGGAATTGTCGGATTCATTAAAGCGAGGCTATTCTTTTTATCGCAAACTGTTCCGCGCTGACGGTATGCCCGTAAATGGTTGGGGGGCGTGGCCGGTTGATATTCATTCTTGTGCCGAGGGGATTCTTTGCAACAGCGCGTTGGCGGAGTTTCGGCCCGGCGCATTGAACGCTGCCGTGCAGACTTTGCGCTGGACCCATTATCAATTGCGCAGCAATAGCGACGGTGCGCCTTGGTATCGTGCCTATCCCTGTTTCCGTTCCCGCATTGTTTTTCCGCGCTGGGGAGTGGCGTGGATCTATCGGGCGCTGGCGGAATATCTTTATGCCCACCGGCGGTATCGGCGTCGAGGCGGTTCACAGTTCCAGACGTGTGTTCAACGGGGCATATAGTTTCGGCCGTTTCGCATCAAAATTCACCAGATCCTTTTGAATCTCGTCCGTAATGGCTGTTGCCGATCTTCCTGCTAGAATCTGTTCGCGCAGCCACGGACCGCCGGCGAGGGTATCGAAAAAATTTTCCCATTTCAGTTCCGGATGACATTGGTGCAGCGCGATAATCACGGCAAGGGTTGCTTTGAAGGGCCGGGCTTGTTGTCTGTCGGTGATGTTAAAGAGGATACCCTGACACAGCTGATCCCGATACTTGGGATTCGTGGCTTTGCCCGGTATGGACTTGGGCATATAAATCGTACCGGTGAGTGCGATGCCGGGATGCTCTGCGGCGTCGATTCTTTTCAAGATCTCAATGGGATTCATCCAGGGCGCGCCGCACACGAGGAAGGGCGTTTCGGTGCCCCGCCCTTCATTCACATTGAGCCCTTCAAAAAGAGCGGTGCCCACATACATGAGTGCCGCTTCACTGTTGGGTATATTCGGGGAAGGATTTACCCAAGGCAGATTACATTGGTCAAAATCCAATTCACGCCACCAATTGTCGGCAAGACTGAAATTTAATTTCAGATTGGTATTGGCAAAAAAGGTGTCTTTGAAATAGAGCGCGAGCTCAGCGAGGGTCATACCGTGGCGGATGGGGATGGGTGCGCAGCAAACAGAAGATTTGTATTGCGCCGGAAGGGGACCTTCAAGCACTGCGCCGCCGACGGGATTGGGCCGGTCCAGTACGAGTACAGGCACCTTTGCTTTTGCGCATGCCTCCATGCAGCTTTTCATGGTAGCCATATAGGTATAGTAGCGTGCGCCGATATCAGGCAGATCGACGACAAAGAGATCAATGCCGGCCAGTTCGCTGGGCGAAGGTTCTTTGCGGTCACCGTATAAACTAATGATAGGCACAGCGCCTTCTTTCGAGGAGACTTTTTCGCCTGCCTCGGCGCTTCCGGTAAAGCCGTGTTCAGGGCTGTAAATGTACCGCAGAGTCAGTGATTTATCCAACGCCAAGACGTCCAAGATGGGACGACCTGTTTGATCGACAGCAGCCGTATTGGACAATAAGGCGAATCGTTTTTCATGTAAGGGCGCAAACTTGTCGCGTACGAGCCGGTCAAGGCCGCTTTGTGCATTGGTCGTATCTTTATAAAACAGAGCCGACAGCGGGGTATAAAAGCTGCGGCGCAGTTCACCGTTATCCCGGTTTTTTTGGTTGGGATGACAGGTATTGGACAGAAGAATCGCATATACTTGGTTGGCGCGATCCATCCAAATACTTGTTCCGGTCCAGCCTGTATGACCTAGAGCAGTGCGCGCGGTCAGGAATCCGTTTGGCCCGGAGGCGCAGGGATCCAGCCACCATCCCAAGCCTTGCCAAGGATAATAGGGAAGTTGACCGATTCGTGTGATCTCGTCCAGTGTTTCTATGGGCAAGATACGACCGGCCATGAATGCACGACAAAATTTTTCGAGATCTTCCGCTGTGCTGAAAAGACCCGCGTGCCCGGAGACGCCGCCCAACGCAAAGGCATTATCATCGTGCACTTCGCCACGAATGATACCGCCCCGTGCCTTGTTGTTCTCAGTGGGGGCGCATCGTTGGCGGAGCGCGTCGGTCGGTTTGAAGCAGGTATCCTTCATCCCCAGTGGATCAAAGATATGGGTCTTACAAAAGGTCTCAAAATTCTCTTGAGCCGCTTGCTCAACCACCCGAGTCAATAAAATGAAACCGAGATCGGAGTAGGTACGTTGTACCCCCGGTTGTGCATCGGCGGCACATGCGGCGATGGCTTCGATATAGGGGAGCTGTCCTGAGAGACGTGTGTAAAAAGCATCCCAGGCGCGGATTCCGGAAGCGTGTGTAATGAGATGGCGCAGCGTGAAACGATCAAGATGAGCAAGTGGAATAAAGGCTGATACCGACTGATCAAGATCCAGCACGCCGGCATTTCTTAATAAGAGTACAGCCGTTGTTGTCGCAACCACTTTAGTCAAGGACGCCAAATCATAGAGCGTGTCCACCGTGGCGGTTTCATGCTGTGGAGCAAGGGCGCGTTGACCTGCGGCACCGAGAAAGATACGTTCATTCCCCTGACCTACACACGCCACGGCGCCGGGCGCTTTGGAACGCTGAACAGCTCGTTGCACTATTTCTAAGATATGTTCCTGACTTGACTGCATCGGTTGATGATAACTCCTTTGCATTGATGAGTAGTTCATGATCTACGACTAAGCGGTGAAAGTTTTATATAAAAACAAGACCGCCCAAGCCATTATACGGGAAAGTCCCTATGACTTGTGCGGTCTCATGAATTACTCAAGGTAAATAGCGACTCGGTATGGCTATTTCTTCGCAGCAGACTTCTTCACTGCGGCTTTCTTCGCGGGTGCCTTCTTGGGCGCAGCAGGCTTCTTCACCGCGGCTTTTTTCGCGGGTGCCTTCTTGGGCGCTGCTTTTGCTACGACAGCTTTCTTCGCCGGTGCCTTCTTGGGCGCTGCTTTCTTTGCTGCAGCTTTTTTTACATCTGGTTTCGTTGCGGCCATGGATAGTTTCTCCTCATGGTTGTGGCCATCTCCCAATACAACTATTGCCGGTTACCCATCCTTATGAGCAACCGAAGCGCCGTCCATTCCTTAGATTCGGTCCGCGCTTATAACAGGCATTGCCTGATTATGCCGACAAAAGAAACCGTGCTGATGCAAAGCAACGCATCAGCATTACTTCATCAACGCTCCGATACCTTCACTTCAAATTTTAATCTTGTATAGTTGTAGCAATCTGTGAACAAAAATACAAATAAAATAAGTAGATTTGTTTTTTTATTGGCGCAGCACTGAGAGGAGCTAATTCTTGAAACCACGACATCGTTTTTTGGTCGAAACTATTGTCTTGGTTCTTGGATTAAAGACAGCGCAAAAGGAGGGCGTTCTGCCATGACTCACAGGAGGTTCACTTCCGAGGAATCATCAAATAAATATACGACGAAATCAACCAGCAATTCTTTCACGGGAATCGATTGACCTTGGTGCAGCGTGTACGGGTCATTGTCGTAAATGAAATAAAGATTGTAGGTACCCCGTCCTACTTTCTTCGTTACACGTCCGTTGGGCGGCACATTCAATTCCATACCGCCTTCTTCAGAAATGAGCGCCACTTGCGCACGATGGGCTGTTGTATTTTGGAAAAGAATTTCATAAGAGCCTGAACGCAAGCTTCGTTTAAATTCGGGCAACTTGGTTTTCGGCCGATAAGATCGGCCCGCATAAGGAGAATCATCTTCGGACAGCTCTCGTTCCCGCCGTTTCGATCCAATCACATGGACTTTTGATTTTTGCTCTAGTTCGGTTGGAGAAATAGTCGCCCTTTTCTGTTGCCCTCCTTGCTGCAAAATTTCTCCGTCGTCGGTGCTCCCGTATTCTTGCCTTTGTTCCTGTGCCTCGTCTGCGATGTCCTCCTCTTCAACAGCGATCATTTCGTCGGAAGCCATATCCTCAGCAGGCTGCCTTGTTTCAGGGAGGGCGGCTCTGTGTTCTGCCTCACTGCGGCTAAGAATCGCGCCTGATTTTCGAACCAGCTTTTTATTTTCAAAACGGGCGGTGATACTGGAGCCTTCCGCATCGGTCCATTTATAAAGTTTTACGGTGGAACCTTCGGCAGATAAAGGTTGCGCGTCCATGCCGATAATCATGAGTACATCATCAATACTCATACCGGGTTGGATCTGCTCAAATAAGGATTGATCAAAGCGTCGTGTTTCTTCATCTGGAATTTGGTTCGGCTCATCTGACGCGATGAGATTTTTTCGGATCAATTCTCCGTTTTCGAAACGTCCCATGAAGCTGACGCCTGAGGCGCTCCATCGATACACAACATTTTGTTCTTCGGTGCCGGCAACGACAACGCCGGGATCACCGAGGATTTCTCGAACCTCTTCATAACTCATCCCCGGTTTGATATTGAGCACCAATTCAGCGCCATAACTTGGAGGTTGAGGCGCTTCTTCTTGAGGGGCGGCTGTCACGCCGCTTTCTGTCGCCGCGGCGGGATATGGAAGCGGTGAACCGGGAGTGGGCACAGGGGGCGCAGCAGCGGGGCTTGCCGGAGTTTGCAGCACGGGGCCTTCAGATATTTTTTGTTTACTGATGCAGGAATCACAGCCGCCAAGCTGTATCAATAAAGGAATAACCAAGAATAGGCAGGGGAATCCCCCTTTAAGCGCTCTTCTTAAAAGATCCGACATTTTCGCGCGCATCGTTGTTTTCCTTTTGTCCGCAGAGCACGCTCCGCGGCTATTTGACCGACCCAGAAAACTGAAACCGGATGCCGCAGACAGGATAGGGATCCACGGCATTGATTGACTTGACCGGCATTATTATGGCATACTAGCCTCATTAAGGTAAGGTATACTGCCCCTTTAAAGCAAGTCTTTATTATTTAAGGGGGTTGCAGGGGAGAAGAACCACGGTAAGGGCTTACGCTGCAACAATACCTCATCCTTATTTTCAATGCATTTCCACAGATGTAGCCTTGATGGGTTGTTGTACCCGGGTTCATCCCCACGCGAGAATCTGAAACAGCACGCATCAAGGTACCGTGTAAGTATAACCCGAATCAATCGAAAGGAATCTCTTGGCTATGGCAACAAAAATTGGTATTAACGGATTTGGTCGTATCGGCAGAAACGTATTCAAACTGCTCATGGAAGAACCTGCTTTTGAAGTAGTAGCAATCAACGACTTGAGTGATGCGAAAACCCTTGCACACTTGCTTAAATATGACAGCGTCATGGGTGTATACAAAAAAGACGTAAGCTCCGATGGCGATTACCTTATTGTTGATGGCAAAAAAGTATTTGTCAGCGCGGAAAAAGATCCCGCAGCGCTCAATTGGGGCGAAAAAGGCGTCGACCTTGTTCTCGAATCTACCGGCGTTTTCCGTTCCAAAGAACAATGTGAACTGCACATCAAAGCAGGTGCGAAAAAAGTCCTGCTCAGTGTGCCCCCGAAAGATGCCTTGGATGCCGTCATTGTTTACGGTGTGAATCATGACACCCTGAAGCCCGAAGATAAGACAGTCTCCAATGCCAGCTGCACGACGAACTGCTTGGCGCCCGTTGCGAAAGTGCTCCACGAAAACTTCGGCATCAAACGCGGTCTCATGACCACGATCCACGCATACACCAATGACCAAAAGGTTATTGATATGCCCCATAGCGATCTGCGTCGTGCCCGTGCTGCCGCCTATTCTATTATTCCGACCTCGACCGGCGCTGCCAAAGCAGTCGGCGAAGTGCTGCCCGAACTGAACAAAAAACTGCACGGCATGGCGATGCGCGTTCCCGTTATCGACGGCAGTGTCGTTGATCTGGTTGTGGAAGTTTCCCGCAACGTGACTGTGGAAGAAGTCAACGCCGTCATGAAGGCCGCCTCTGAAGGCGCGCTTAAAGGCGTATTGCAATATGTTGAAGACGAAATCGTTTCCTGCGACGTCATCGGCAATCCTTACTCCTCCATCTTTGATTCCAAGCTGACGATGGTCATGGAAGGCAACATGGTCAAAGTTATTTCTTGGTACGACAATGAATGGGGTTATTCCAACCGCTGCATCGATTTGTTCAAATTGATGGCCGGCTAAGTTATTTAAAATCTCTTGTCGGGACCGCTTCTTGGAGGCGGTCCCGTTTCTCCATAAGTTTTACCCATAAGGATGTCTTCCATGAAAAAGGTCAGACTTGATCAGGTGAATGTTCAAGGCCGCCGCGTTTTGATGCGCGTTGATTTTAATGTGCCCCTGCATAAAGACGGTAGCGTGCGCAATGACATGCGTATCCGTGCCGCATTGAAAAGTATTCAGTATGTTCGCGATAGAGGCGGCAAACTCATCCTTATGTCACATTTGGGGCGTCCTCAAGATCTCTCCAAAGTTACCAATGACGAAGAGCGCGCAGCGATGGAAGCGGCTAACAGCACGCTGAAAATGGATTTTATCGCCCAGTGTCTCAGTGATCTGGTCGGCGCGCCTGTCAAGAAGATGGACGCCTGTGTCGGCCCGGAAGTAGAGGCAGCTGTGGCGGCCATGAAGGAAGGGGACATTATTCTTTTGGAAAACACCCGATTCAACAAGGGTGAAAAGACCAATGACCCTGAATTTGCGCGACAATTGGCAGCCTTGGCAGAGATTTATGTTTCCGACGCCTTCGGTACTGTCCATCGCGCCCATGCGTCGACGGAAGGGGTGACCCATTACGTCGCCTTGAGTGCCGCCGGATTTTTGGTCGACAAAGAAATGGAATATTTTGCCAAAGTTTTGAATACACCGGAACGGCCTCTGGCTGCGCTGCTCGGCGGTGCCAAGGTCTCCGGTAAAATTGACGTGATCGAGCATCTTCTTGATTTGGGGGATACGCTGATTATCGGCGGCGGTATGAGCTATACCTTTTTGAAAGCGCAAGGGCTGGAAATCGGCGATTCGCTCTTGGATGAGCCGGGGATCGAAGTGGCGAAGAAGGTGATGAAACTTGCTCAAGAAAAAGGGGTGGATCTGTTGTTGCCCGAAGATGTGGTGATTGCAGATGCTTTCGACAATGACGCGAACAGGAAAGTGGTGGATGTTGATGCAATTCCTGAAAAATGGCAAGGCATGGACATTGGCCCTAAGACCATTGAACGCTATGTGGCCGCGCTCAAAACGATGCGCACCGTCGTCTGGAATGGTCCTGTAGGCGTTTTTGAGATGGAGAATTTTTCAACCGGTTCCCGGGCCATTGCGCAAGCCTTGGCAGAGGGTCCGATGACCTCCATTATTGGCGGCGGCGATACGTCGGCGGCAGTGATTCAGTTTGGATTGGCCGACAAAATGTCGCATGTTTCCACAGGCGGCGGCGCGTCGCTCGAAATGTTGGAAGGCAAAGAATTACCCGGACTCGCCGCATTAACGGATATGCCAGGCGGCTGTGCCGGATGTCGTGGATGTGGCTGAGGCATAGATTTTCCCTGAATAGATGGTTTTTTTGTTATACTAATAGAGTAACGTAAACGTACCCGTGACTCGGGCAAGCGGTTCACCGTCGCTGTGCTGGGCACGGGTGTATACCAGAAAGGTGATTGAAATGGCACTTGCAAGAGAAGAAAAAGAAAAAATCGTACAAGCTCACGGTCATGATAGCCAAGATACCGGTTCCGTAGAGGTTCAGGTGGCCTTGTTTACTGAACGTATTAACCAGCTTACAGCGCATTTACGGCAGCATCCCAAGGATTTTGCCTGTCGTCGCGGTCTCCTGCGTCTCGTAGGAAAGCGCAGAAACCTGCTTAACTATGTACACAAGCAGGACGTGGAACGGTATCGCACGCTTATCGGTAAGCTTGGGCTGCGCAAATAGCCGCAATTTGGGGAGGCTTGGTACTGAGAGGTGTGCAGCGCCTGTCTTCTTTTCCGACCTTTTCTATAGAAGGTCGTTGTCTGATATGCACCGGTCCCTCCGGATCGGTGCTGCGCATAGAAGTGCCGGGAATTGAACAGGCCTGCAAAAGTAAGGCAAGGCTTAAAGGAAATGTTTGATGGTAGAAAAAGTAACAGTTCAAACGGGCGAGGTCGAATTACAATTCGAAACTGGCCGTATTGCGAAACAAGCGCATGGTTCTGTGATTTGTCAGAGTGGGGAGACCATGGTTCTTTCCGCTGTAACCGTTGCGCCCGAGGCACGGGAAGATGCTGATTTCTTCCCTATGACCGTGGATTATCGAGAAAAATTTTATGCTGTAGGTCAGATTCCAGGTAACTTCTTTCGCCGCGAATCGCGGCCGTCGGAACGGGAAATCTTAGTGTGCCGTATGACAGACCGGCCGCTGCGCCCTCTGTTCCCGAAAAAGTTCCGTAACGAAATCATGATTTGTCAAACCGTGTTCTCGGCAGACAATATCCATAACCCCGATATCCTGTCCATTAACGCCGCTTCTGCGGCGGTGCATCTGTCGAAAGCGCCCCTCGTTGAGCCTATCGGCGCGGTGCGCATAGGCTATATCGACGACACGTTGGTGGTCAACCCGAAAATGGATCTTATGGAGAACAGCAGCCTGGATATTATTGTGGCGGGCACCAAAGATTCCATTTGCATGGTTGAAGGTCAGGCGCACGAGCTTTCCGAAGCACTTATGGTTGAGGCACTTGAGTTTGCCCAAGTTCATATCCGCGCTATTGTTGAGGCAATTGAAGATCTTCGCAGTCGTGCAGGCGTGGAAAAAATGCCTGTCGATGATACGGAACCCAATCCGGAGATCGTTGCGGACGTAGAGGCCTTGGCAGCAGAACGCTTTAAAGAAGCCTTCAGTATTCGTGAAAAACAACAACGGCTTGATACGCTGGATGCGGTTAAGACGGAAACCCTTGAAGCCCTGCTTGAAAAATATGGGGAAGAGCGATTCGAGCAGTGTGCCGGCGAAATTGCTGATGTACTGGGCGAATTGAAAAAACACGTTATGCGTAAGCAGGTCATTGATACGAACACGCGCATAGACGGCAGAAGCCTTGATCAAGTGCGCGATATTTCCATTGAAGTGGGTATCCTCCCGCGTGTACACGGCAGCGCCTTATTTACACGGGGTGAAACGCAGGCGATCGTGGCATCTACCTTGGGTACGAGCCGTGATGAAATGCGTTTAGACGAGCTTACAGGCGATGAATTCCGCCGCTTCTTCCTGCACTATAATTTCCCGCCCTGGTCAGTGGGAGAGGTTCGCCGTATTGCGGGACCGGGTCGCCGTGAAGTGGGACATGGAAAGCTGGCAGAACGCGCTTTGGAATGCATGCTTCCTTTCGTGAGCCCTGATCGCTTTGAAGGCGATGAGACGGTCGATTTCCCCTATACCGTGCG
>JAAYJI010000180.1 GCA_012523015.1 Candidatus Hydrogenedentota bacterium | reverse complement strand
GTGATATGACCGTCCATCCAATACCAGTAACACCGGGGCTTGGTACTATCAGGCGGATTATGAAACAGGCTTTCTAAATCATCGGCATGGACAGAGGCAGCAACGAGAAGACTCCCAACAACTAACAGCATCCGCAACGGAACCATCGTAGATCTCCATAGTATGCATTTATGGGTAGCGGTGGAGGTCATTGTAGCCCTCAACGCTAATATCAGGCAAGCCGCTGACGATCTCCAACACCACAACATGATATTGTATAGACTTCAGCCCAAACAAGCGTGCCGGGAACGAAAACACAATAGACTTTTGAGACCATACATTCCCTCAAAGACAGGGGCTTACCCGTTGAAAGCGCCCATGGGGGGGGAATTTGCCTAAAAAGTGGTGGGGCATGGTGGAGCATGGTGGAGCAACACTTTTTTATCTCCACCATGCTTTCACCCAATATTATCAGGGGTATTTCTCATAGTGGTGGAGCATGGTGGAGCATTTTTCTATCCTTACACGTGAGAAATAGAAATAAGTAAGATTATATATATATAAGGAGGGGGGAGTCCCGACTATATCTACCATGTTCCACCACTTTGCGTTTCGTCCTTTATTATCAAGCCGAAATCGTGGTGGAGCACCATAAAGCGATCTCCACCATACTTCACCATGCTTCACCACGAAAGAAACCTTGTTTGAAGCTATGGACTATGGCGGTATGGAGTCATAAATTGTAGGAATAAGACCGGTGTCGACGGCGATTAAATCTGTGCAAAGGGAAAAGGGTAGAATCGATGGGTCTTAATCGGTGACTTTCCAAGGAGATTTTTGGTAATCCGGCCATAGAGAGGGGAGATGCCGCAGATATCGCTCCCAAGGACCGGTCTTATAGCTTCGCAAGAATCTTGGATCTTCGGGTACTTGGAAAATTGGCAACAACTTCATGTGCCGCGGATTGGGAAGTCGGAAAAAACCTTGGAATGAAACGGCATATTGTTCAGGGAATGAAATCCCTACAAACTTTCCTCTTTTCCACCAATCCTGCTCAGCAATAGGTCGAACATCTTGAATCATATTCTTAAAGGCGGGAAAGTTTTTAAGGATTTCGGATGGCATTAATTCGTCGCCATAATTCATGAAGGTCTCGTAAATAGGAAAGAAAAGCGTAAGTGTCCCTTCTCCGTTATCCTTAATCCCTCTGATACCGATGTCTTGGCTCAAATCGTAGATTATATGTGTTTTGTCGTAATGAATCGTGAGCGGAATATCTGCGCCCTTTGTATTTATTTGCACGGCAACATATTCCCAAGCAGTTTCTCCCGCAGGCAGTGAATCAGCGTCAAGGAGACCGGGCAGCTTTTGCATGGGTGCCAAGAACAATTGTCCGTCAGTGATACGTTGCTCCACAGAAATCGGTTCTAAAGCTTCCGCTGTCAAGCTTTGGGCGAAGCCTTGTACCTGATGTATTTGCCACAAGCGCAACAAGCCTGTTGGGAGGAGAATGGCCAGCGCTGCAACCGTTATAAAAGCGGCGCCATTGAGGAGCGACTTTTTCCACAAGCCCTTTTCAAAATAAAGGGTAACTAGCCGACGCCGTCGTTCTTTCGTATAGCAATGGATCAACAATTGAATGAGACCAATCCAAAAAATAATCATGGCAAGATAGGGGAAAAAGCCTAAGAAAAAGAGATGTCGAATCTCGTACCATATGCTGGGATATCCGGCAAACCAAGCGTAAAAAGCGAATAGGCAGACAGCATTGAAGGGGTGGCGCAAACTCAAAGCTAAGCCAATACAGACTAAGTAGAATAGCCCGAATTGTGTCAAATGACGTGCTAGATGGCGATGGAGGAGGAGCAAGGCTTGCATCCAAGCCGGGGGATTAGGAAAAGATTCCTTCATAATATCGTACATCTTTAGAGGAATCAATTGGGTAGAAAAAACAGCGCGCCACGCCCGTGAGACAATATCGGCCGGAAATAGTTTTAAATATTCCATAATGACTTTATTCGCCCATTTGCCATATTCGGAACCGGTAAAATAAATATAGGGATCTCGGAGCAATGGCGCTGTTTTGTCTCCCTGAAGGCGCAAATATTCCGAACTGTATTTATTAACCATGGAGGTTGTATTTCCGGAGCGTTGTGCGTAGGCAGATACGATAGCAAAATTTGCGGGATCAACAGATAGGAGACTGTCATAAGCAGCGCCGCCGAAATCGAAGCGCCCCTCAGATTCCGGACTGATCCCGTGGAGAAAACCGTGTAAAGAGGCTTGACCGCCTTCAAGAGCAATAGCCTTGATGATGGGAGCCGCAGCAACAACAAAACACACTAAAAATAAGCAGGTTGCCATGATGCGCGGAACTATGGTTTTTTTGTTGTCTAATTTTACGAGCACTAAAAAGATAGCTATTGCTATGGGCAAACAAACCAAAAGGTCTTGACGAAAACCCAAACCCACACCAAGAAACAATCCTAAGAGTGCCGCAGCAGATAAAAGCGCCCGTGATGAATGTTTGGTTTTAAGCAACCATGCCGATGCAAAGAGAAAACCGAGGATAAAGGGCACCTTCCCCAGATCTCTGATTTCTATAGCTCCGTTTATCAAAAGGGGAGAGGAGGCTATGACTAAGGTTCCCAAAAAACTGGATGTTCTGCCTAAAACGAGTCTCAATATTCCGTAAAGTGCCAGGGAACAAAAAGCGCACATGATTCCAACGTATAACGCGGCGACCCAAGCTGATACACCAAATAGACGCCAGCACCATCCCAGTCCATATAATAAATACAAATGGCTTGATTCGAAAACAGAATTTAAAGGAACCACCTCGAGATCGGCCGCTATGTTGTTAACATCAAAGTCCATGCTCCGTTTGTAGATGAAATCTTCCAGCCCCGGCACTTTGCTGATATCCGCTGTTCCCAGCCCTCGCCCTGCTGCAAAGAACACAGCGGGATAAAACATATTGGTCTGTAATAAGGCAGGATGTTCCAAAGGATCTTCGCGTTGTTGAATGACTTGAAGATAGAGACACAACGAAACAATCACAATGGAAAGGCTACACATAAATTCGATGGAGAAATGCCGTAGACTACGCTTTTGCGGTTTCATGATTGTATCTTCTGATCCCTCTGCGTTGTATGTTAATGGAACAGCTTCATTATACCGAGATTCCTTTGCAGAGGGCACACCGCACTCTTATCTTGGTATAAGCTGAGATTTTGCCGCAATGTGTGGAGTAGGCAGAAAAACTGCAGACGAGAGAAAGCCATGCAGGGACGCAAGAAGTTTAAATCTTCGTGAATGTCTTTATCCGCGTCTGAAAAGACGGGAAAAGAATCCTCTTTTGCCGGCAGGATACACTTTCGCCCCCTGTTGATAATTGGTTATAGGCGGGGTGTCATGCACGCGAATGAGCGTAAAGGTAATGTTATCCGTTCCACCGGCATCCAAGGCATGTTGAAGCATTTTTTCTGCTGCCTCCTCGACGGTGTCGCTATGCATATAGTTGTCCAGATCTTCATCTTCGACCATATTGCACAAGCCATCAGAACAAATGAGAAGCGTATCTTCTTTTTGCAGATTGACAGCGAATAAATCTACGTCGATTTCTTCGCCAATACCAACTGCCCGTGTGATGAGATTTTTTAGGGAATGGTTGTTTGCTTCTTCTTTGTCGATTAAACCGCTTTTGACTTGTTCGGCGACCAAAGAATGATCATCCGTAATTTGCTGTATTTGTTTACCTTTACGCTGCAGATAGACTCTGCTGTCGCCTATTTGTGCGATGTATCCCCAATTCCCCAGTATAGCCAGAGCGCTTAAAGTGGTGCCCATGCCGGAATATTCGGCGACTCGTTCGGATTCTTTATAAAGGAAGAGATTTGCTGTTTCTACAGCCTTCCGTAAAGCGGCCGGTACCAAAGCATGGATATTCTTATCATAGTAACTCTTGCAACTGTATTCGAGCGCTTTACAGCTTGCATATTCCCCGGCACTTGCTCCACCCATACCATCGGCAACACCAAAAAAGAGACCTCGCGAATCTAATAGCATTTCATCGGCAGGCACATGGATAACACACGAATCTTCGTTGTTATCCCGTTTACGCCCCACATCGGTCGTCATGATGGCAGTTAAAAAATTACCTTTACACGACACCTGAAGATTTTGCCTGTCCTGTGGTCTACGTAAATCCACTGGCTGTTGATGTTCCACGCAAATCTGCTTTTCAAGGACTCTAGTGTACATACAAGAGTTTTTTACGTTTGGTGATAACGCTGTAATGAATCTGAGCTACCCGGCCTCTAGGAGCCCTTAGGGTGCGTTTCATAGGGAGCATTGAAAGAATGTTTGGCGAATCGCCTCCCCGCATTGAGTGTTTGCGGGGAGACGAAAAGCGATTATCAATTAGTTGCTGGAACGTCCTTTAATACCGACATTCGAAACGATACGTTTGCCTACAGGAACTTTAGGACGCAATGAACGGGACGCCGCTCCGGCTTTCCACATTTCAGAGTTTTGGATGACATTCAGTTCTGCTTGTAATTTTTCTTGGTAGCCCTTGTTTCCGGTGGTCCTGAGAACGCGTTTGCATTCTTCTCCGTTTTTCACACGCTTGTACAGTTCTTTAAACAGCGGTAAGGTCGCTTTCTTGAATTTGGGTTTCCAATCTAAGGCGCCCCGTTGAGCGGTAGCGGAGGTATTCATGTACATCCAATCCATACCGTTTTCATCGACAAGTCGTATAAGGCTTTGGGTAAGTTCTTCCACCGTTTCATTAAAGGCTTCGCTGGGGCTATGACCGTTGGCGCGCAGTACGTCATATTGTGCCTCCATAATCCCGGCCAGAGCGCCCATGAGTACGCCCCGTTCGCCTGTAAGGTCGCTATACACTTCCTTTTCGAAAGTCGTGGGGAACAGATAGCCGGAACCAACGGCGATACCAATGGCAAGCACACGGTCTTGAGCTTTTCCGGTAAAGTCTTGCGCTACGGCGAAGCTTGAATTAATTCCGGCGCCATTGAGGAAGTTCCTGCGTACAGAGGTTCCTGACCCTTTGGGGGCAACCATAATTACGTCCACATTTTCCGGCGGAACGACTTTCGTGTGTTCTTTGTAGGTGATGCTGAAGCCGTGAGAGAAGTAGAGCGCATCGCCCTCACGCAAATATTTTTTAATGGTCGGCCACAGTTTCTTTTGTGCGCCATCGCTAATGAGCAATTGGATGATCGTACCCCGTTCGCAAGCTTCTTCAATACTGAAGAGTGTTTCGCCGGGCTTCCATCCATCCTTGACCGCACGATCCCAGTCTTTCTTAAATTCTTTGGCCTGACCAACAATGACATTGAAACCGTTGTCACGCATATTCAAGCTTTGCGCCGGGCCCTGTACACCATAACCGATAACCGCAATAGTTTCATTTTTTAGAATTCTTTTTGCTTTCGACATGGGAAACTCTTTGCGTGTTATCACCTCTTCCATAACACCACCGAAATCCATTTCCATTTTATTCTCCTTGCTTGTTTTGGTATGCGTCTTATACGCAAAGAACGAACATTAACGTGCTATTTTACGGGGTAAAGCCCGCATCATGCAAACAAGCCCTCATTTGGGCTTTATTTTCGGTTGCCGGCAGGCTGTATTCCGACAACGAGCGTCTGTATTTTATACACACTTTTTCTGGCTGTAACAAAAAGCGTCTTACTGTCCGCAGCGCCAAAAGCGCAGTTTGCCGGAACCTCCGGAAAAGCGACTGTTTCGATTAGTTCTCCCGATGGATTGTAGATGCGTAGGCCATCGGAAGCGGTAGACCAAACATTACCGTCGTTATCTACTTTTAAACCGTCCGGTCCGGGCAGCGAACAAAAAGTTGTTTTGTTGGCGAGGTTGCCCTCTTCTACAACATCATACCGAAAAAGGACTTTATTTTGGGTATCTGCAATATAGATATTGTTTTCGTCAGGTGAAAAGGCGAGACCATTGGGTGTAACTAATTCTTTGTCGAGAAGCACAAGATTTCCGGATAGATCAATTTTATAAACACCACTAAAGCCTAATTCACATTCAGGATTTTGCAGGCCTCCCGGCAAGCCGTAAGGCGGATCGGTGAAATAGATTGTGCCGCTTGAATGGACAACGACATCATTGGGACTATTCAATCTTTTGTTTTGATATTTTTCTGCAAGGACAGTAATGGAACCGTCTTCTTCTGTCCGCGTCACCCGCCGTGTTTTATGTTCACAACAGATGAGTCGATTTTTAGAATCCAGGGTCAAACCATTAGACTGTCCACTAGGTTTGCGGTAAATTTCTCGGTAAGCGGTGAAGATGGTATCAGCCGGGATATCACTGAAAATAAGTTTGTCGTCACGCAGGTAGAGCGGTCCTTCAGTAAACTGAAAGTTATCACAGACCAGTTCAACAGGACCGGACACAAGCGATTCTGCAGCGCCGACCGCTAGGCATGTTAATAAGGAAATTAGAGTCATTTTAGATAGTACCTATAGAGCGCATTATTTCGAATCCGCTATCGGCATTTCCGCTTCTTTCATTTGAAATGATATCATGAAAAGTCTTGAAATAGAAAGTCCCTGAGGAGAGGATCGTGAAAAACAACACTATAGCAGTCCCTTGGAAAGTTTCGCTTCACGGCGGTCACAGTTATCCTTTTTGTGATCATGCCAAGAATCATCTGGAAGAAATCTTGGATGCAGCGGTTGATCAAGGGTATCGGATTTTTGGTGTCACCGAACATGCCCCCCGTATGGAATCCAAATATCTTTATGATGAAGAGGTGGAGATGGGGTGGACTGTCGACACCTTAAATGCTTTATTTTCTGCGTATGCAAGAACTCTTGATATGTTTCAAAAACAATACGCTAATCGATTGGAAGTGTTAAAAGGTTTTGAAATCGAGGTCTGTCCGCCTGGTCGCTATAAAGAGATCATGCTTTCCTACCAACAACAATTAAATTTTGATTATATTGTCGGGTCGGTACATTATATTGACGATCTCATTTTTGATTATAAACCGGAATATGTTCAGCAAATTTTAAAGCGATATGGCAGCTATGAAAATATAGCTCTCCGCTATTACGAAACACTGGCTGAGATGGTACCGCAATTGCACCCCGATGTAATTGGTCATTTTGATCTTATCCGTTGTATTTTTCCTCAATCGGAAAATCCCCATTCACCGCGCATCATAGAAGCGGCTTCTCATGCCTTGGAAGTTATACGCAGCTACGATTGCATTCTTGATGTCAACACTTCGGGAATTCGAAAAGCCTTGGGCGGCCCTTATCCGTCATCAACACTTCTTGGTCTAGCACAGGATATGGGGATCCCTTTTTGTTTCGGAGATGACAGCCATGCCGTGGCCCATGTAGGCGCGGGAATAGAAGAGGCGCGTTTGTTCCTGCTCAAAGCAGGGGTGGACACCATCACCTGTTTGAGTCGTGAAAAGGAAGAACTTATACGCCTGCAAATTCCTTTATGCGATTGAGGAAGTAAAGAGCCGGAAGACCGCTCAGTTTTTCCGAAATATAGAGCGCATAAAAGAGTATAGTTGCACATAGTGGAACGCAACAGGAAGCATAATTTAATTTTGAGATCGAAATTGTACATAATGACCGCTACATAAGATGAATAGTTGTAGGTAGAACTTTGTATAATTACCAATCTTGTATCCTTCAGCATGGAATTAGCTTTTCCTTGCGATAAATGTGGTATCTGCACCGAGATGAAGGGAGCATTGCTTGCTAGCTCATATCAAATCATGTGCTGTCCTTGGAATTGATGCGTATCCGGTGTCAATTGAAGTGGACGCACGCCCGGGATTGTTTCGTTATAAAGTCGTGGGATTACCCGATACGGCGGTGAAAGAAAGTGAAGACAGGGTTATTTCTGCCGTACGTAATTCCGGATTTCGTTTTCCGGGCGGCAACACCGTCGTCAACCTTGCGCCTGCTGATATGCGCAAGCAAGGAAGCGCCTTAGATCTGCCCATAGCTTTAGGCGTCTTAGGCGCCAGCAATCAACTGGATGGTACACGAATAGAGGAGTTTCTTGTTGCCGGCGAACTGGCGCTGGACGGTTCGATCCGTCCTGTTAACGGCGCATTGGCTATGGCTATAGCTGCGCGCAACCAAGGGTTGCGTGGTATTGTGCTTCCCGAACAGAATGTGGAAGAAGCGGGCGTTGTTTCCGGCGTTGAGGTGATTCCCGTTGAAAACCTGAATGCTGCCCAAGCTTTTTTTCAGGGTACAGAAGATATTATCCCCTTTGAAACTGATATTAGCGAGGTGGCGAAACAATCGCGCGGCAAGATCCCGGATTTGCTTGATGTCAAAGGGCAGAACCATGTGAAGCGCGCCCTTACCGTTGCCGCCGCGGGAGCCCACAACATTCTGATGATTGGGCCGCCCGGTACGGGTAAGACGATGCTGGCTTCACGGCTGCCCGGAATTTTACCGGAATTGACCTTTGAAGAGGCTTTGGAAACGACGCGTATTTATAGTGTGGCGCCTCTTACCGGAACGAAACGCTCCCTTATTTTAAACCGTCCCTTTCGAAGTCCGCACCACACGTCAACAACGGTATCTATAACAGGCGGCGGCGCTACCATGCCCATCCCCGGCGAGGTGAGTCTTGCCCACAACGGCGTCCTTTTCTTGGATGAGCTGCCGGAGTTTACCCGTTCCGCGCTTGAAGTGTTGCGTCAACCTCTTGAAGAGAGCATGATTCATATTCGGCGTGCCAGTTATTCCATTACCTTTCCCAGCCGTTTCATGCTTGTTGTCGCGATGAATCCTTGTCCTTGCGGTTGCCGTACGCATCCGCAAAAGGCTTGTCGATGTTCTGAAGCAGAGGTGCAACGTTATCTCGCCCGCATTTCAGGGCCTTTGTTGGATCGCATTGATATTCACGTGGATGTGCCTGCGCTGCGTTTTGATGAGCTCCATGATGAGACGGCATCGGGACCGAAGAGCGAAGAAGTGCGGGCCAGCGTTCTGGAAGCACGTGAGCGGCAAAAGGCACGTTCGAATAGTGCCCATTGTTGGAACGCCTATCTGGAGTCGTCCATAATGAGACGACATTGCAAGTTAAATACTTCCGCTTTGGCATTGTTAGAAACAGCCGTTGTAAAAATGGGATTGAGTGCACGTGCTCATGACAAGGTGCTTCGGGTCGCGCGTACCATAGCGGATTTAGAAGAAAGTGAAAACATCGTGGAACACCATATCGCCGAGGCGATCCAATACCGATCTCTGGATAAACAATTTTGGTCAAGCTAAAACGCCCTGTCAGCGGCGGTATGAACAATTTCCTTCTCCCAACTCCAACATGCTTCACGCTTATAGGGACACAAAGGTTTTACCCTGACTCATGAAAAAGAAAATACAAGTAATCGTAGGTTTGCTCATTGGCCTTTTTCTCATGTGGTTTTTGTTTCGAGATACACAATGGGGCGATGTCTGGGCAGCCTTTAAAAACGCAGATAGTCGGTGGCTCCTAGTTGGCTTATTCGTTATACTGCTCGGTTTTGTTGTCCGTATATGGCGTTGGTCATACATTGTGAACCCTGTTACACCGGTTCCTTTTTGGCGTCTATTCAGCGCCACACAAATCGGTTTTTTGGGTAATTTTGTTTTGCCCGCACGCATCGGTGAAGTCATTCGCGCTTTGGCATTGAGTCGAAGCCAGAAGATTCCTTTCCCCCAAACAATGGCTTATGTAGCCCTTGATCGTCTTACCGATCTCTTCGGCCTTGCCGCCGTTTTTATCCTAACGCTGTTTTTCTTTTATCCACAACAAGATGTTTATTTGCCTGAAGAGTTTCGTAATCTCTACGCCGATCCTATTTCCAAAGATATGCTGCGTAAAATGGTCTATACCTTGACCTTTGCCGTGATTATCGGTGTGCTGATGCTGATGATTCTCTTTGCAAAGAAAGAACTGATACTTTCTCTTTCCGATAAAATTCTTGGTCTCGTGTCAAAGAAACTGGCAAACTTCGTCCACAAAATCGTAGTGAACTTTACCGCAGGTATGCAGATATTGACCTCCTATGGGAATCTGGCAAAATCAGGGGGCATATCGTTGTTGCTGTGGGGCACCTTTGCCTTATCTCAGATGGCGATGTATAAGGCTTTCGGCATTGATCTGCCGTGGTATGCTCCTTTTGTCGTGCTATCGGTCCTTTCCATCCTCATTAGTATCCCCGGTCCGCCCGGATTTATTGGTCCTTTCCACGCAGGCATTGTGGGAGGACTTATTCTGGTTTCGCCTGAGATCAACCTCAACACGGCGCGCGCCGTGGCAATCGTTGCCCATCTCTATAATTTAATTCCCATTCTTATTATCGGAGTTATTTGCCTTTTCTTCGAACGCATCGAACTGGGTGAATTAAGCCGCAAAGGTGAGGCGATTGTCGCTGCAGGTTCTGAAGAGGATTCTAATCCGTCCTAGCACTGCGATCTTCTTTCTTCACACAAATAGCTTCAACGTGTTGCCGCGCTTCTTCATGATCGGGCCATGTGTTTAACACCGCTTCAAAATGATGACAAGCCGTGCTCAATTGGCCTAAGTCTTCGTAGATCTTCCCCAAATTTAGATGCGCCAAGGCGTAGCTCGGATCTAGAGAAAGGGCTGTGTTGAGCCAACCTATGGCTTCCTCTAACTGACCGGATTCGGAAAAAGCCAGCCCGCAATTATTCGCTATATCGGGATTAAAGGGTTGGTCTTCAAAGGCTCGTTCATAGCTTTCAATGGCCTTATTAAAGTCTCTCATTTGTAGATAGACATTAGCAATATTGTATCTTGCATGAGGATCTTTAGGATTAATAGACAAGGCCTTTTCAAAAGACGCTAAGGCACCGGACGCCTCACCCATAGCAAGCAGGGTGTTCCCGAGGTTGTTAAGGGTGAGTGTAAAAAAAGGTTGCCGGGAAATGGCGATGCGATAGAGTCGTTCCGCCTCTTGATAGTTGCCTTGAAGAAAATATTCATAGCCTAGATTGTTGGCTGCAAGAAAATTTACGGGATTAATTTTTAGCGCCTCTCTGTAGTATTCCATGGCCTCTTCAATTTCGCCCGCATTGACAGATAAATAGCCGAGCTGCACATAGGATTCATCATTATCCGGTTTTGCCGAAATGGCAGAGAGAAAGGATTCTTGCGCCGCCTTTGGGTTGCCCCGTGCGGCAAAAGCGATGCCTCGATGAAGATGCCATGTGGAGAGATTCGGTGTGTAGGTGAGGGGAGAATAAAAGGCAGTGACAAAAGCAAATACAAAAATAGCGCCTAAGGCAGCAAGTTTTTTGAAGGAAGGTTGAAGCACGAGCCCCATCCCCCATACGACGGCATATCCGGCAAAAGGCAAGAGAAGCGGAATTATGGGAAAGCGATATCTTTCCGTTATAAAAAATGGGAGAATGGACAGAAAATAGCCGGCGGCAAAGAGGAGTATCAGTAGTACCTTCCCCCGGCTACGCGGTGGTCTTTCTTGCCTGAAAAGAAACCAAGCAGCCAGTCCCGTTATTATAAATATCAACAGATGGGAGAATCGGGGCAAATGAGCCAGTACTGGCGAACGGCTTCGTTCATAATGAACCACCTTGCTGTCCGAGATTTCATAGGGTCCCCAAAACAATCCTGCCTTTTTTAAGCTGAGCTTTAGCGCTTCAAAAGGATGTTCCCACCAAAATTGTATTGCCCGTCTATAGAAATAATGAGACGCCTCAGAAAATCCAAAATTCTTTTCGCCCAAGGAAAGACCGAGACCTTTCACGATGCCGGGATAGTTAAAACAATTCCATTTTTCTACACCGGAGATTTCATAGAGATCGGGAACTTTCGCTTCTGTTCCCGGCGAATCGGGATTGTTGCCGATGTAGGCATTAATACCGCCATAATAAGAAACAAATATAAATTCATGGGCAACATAATAATTACGAATTATAACGGGGCTAATGATGGCTGCTGAGACAACGAAAAAAAGAAGTATTTGACGGCAGGCGTGGATTATTTTCTTGCTTTTGCTCAAGGAATAGAAAAATATCCATAGCAACAGAATAAGGCCGGGCAGCAGCAAATTGGGCCGCATCAAGATTCCCAATCCTAAAAAGAGAGCAGCGCTGCCCAAAGCATAGCGTGAAGAAGTAGATGTCCAGTGCAGCAGTAAGACTGCAATACTGAGCATGACCAGCACTTCCCAAGGAGGGGAGTTTAATTCTCCTTCGAAATAAATAGGAGACCAAAAAACAGCCATGAAAAAAGCGGCGATGATCCCCACCTTGGGGGTAAAGATTTTTTTTCCTAAAAGAAATACCAAAAGTATGGTTACTAATCCAACAAGGATTTGGATACAGCGCGGCGCGAGATAGCTGTTCCGGAAAAGAAAATAGATACCTGCTAATAACCAAGGATAGGCGGGCGGTCTGCCGTAAGGCGTTTCCGCTATATGTGGGTTCTCGGCATGAGGCGGCGGTGTCCAGTCGCCGGAAATAAGGGCACGCGCCCAATAGTCATTTAGCTGAGGATCTAAAATGGGGGATTCAAAATCCGGAGCCTGCATATTAAAATACAAATAGGCCAGGCGCAGCGTCAATCCCAGTAATAGAATGGCGCCCAATAAAAGAGACTGCCGGTGTCGTTGGAAGAAAGAAATTGTCATTATTTTTCAGTGACCGGAAACAGTGTCCTTTTCGATTGAAAGTCCACACTTTGAAAGGAGTAGAGCAAAAGATCTTTCAGGTAGAACCCATAAGGTTTTGTAATGCACATCAACAGGAAAGATTGTTTAAGAGCAAGTCGAATATTTTAGAATGACGGAAGCAAAATTGGAGTTCATCCTTTTTTAGGAGATGGGTTTAAATCGCTCAAGACCTCGTACACAGTCCACGTGCGATCTATCCAAAGACCGTAAATTGTAAGTTCCGGATACCAAGAGCGTAACAAGGCAATTCCCTTTTTCAATTGCTCCAATTGTGTTTTTTTAGGAACAGGATTACCCGCACAATCGTGGTGTCCTACTAAGGCAATGGTGCGGCTCTTATGTTTCATCACAGAGACGTCACAACAGGCTTTGATATTTTCTACCCATGGGCTGTTTTGTTCTGCAAGATGGAGCGCAGGCCCCGGTTCTGTTACAGAATCAATGTACGTGACGCCCAGTTTTTCTTTCAAATATTGGATCACCGGTTCCTGTGTTCTTCCATCCATACAATTTATAACACAAGCAAAGGTTTTTTTTGCCATATCTTGATTCTCCTGGTAGGTTAAATATTTTTTAACCCTACCTTTATATCAACAATCTTGGTTCTATAACAACACGCTATATCGGAAGGCCATGTTCTCCACATTATCTATTTTTGCTTGCTGAATTTTGTGTAACGCATGATTCTCATCTTTTACCGAATAATCCGGAATAAAAATTTTCATGGTTACTTGTACTTAAAAACATATTATGGTACTATAAAATGCGGTAAGTTTTGCAGTTTTATTTACAATGTAAATATTTTATTTCCTGAGATAATAGTCAGTTACTCCTATAGCTTTCGTTACTTACAATAGGATTCATGGGCATGGCAGAAATAGAAAAAAACGAGGATCTCCAAAAATCGCTTGACGAATTTAAAGCTATCTTGAAAAGTAAAGAAGAAAAGTTACAGGCACAGATTGATAGTTCGATTGAACAACTCAGATCCGAACTGTTGACTATATCCGGAACTTATATCGATAGTGTGACCGAGATTCCTGAATATAAAGTTTTCTTGGAAAACCTTCAAGGGGCAATCAAAGAATCGGGAGCTTTGGAAGACGGGGATTCTGCCAGTAGTAAAGCTTTGGTCAAAGCACAAGAGCGAATTGAAGAGATTGATCAACTTGATCAAAAAGTGCCTGATGCCAATTTGAAGCGTTATATAAAAGAACTGGAACAGAATCTAGAAAAACGAAATGACACTATTAATGTAGCGCGGCGCCGGATTCTTCGGTTGCAGGAAAAAATAGAAAATATTGCTTCTGAAAAAGCCGTAGCTTCACAGAAGGTTGCCGATTTTGAAATCCAGTTGGATCGTAAAAATCTGGCATTTCAACAATCGGAAAAACGCTTTTCAGAATTGAGACGTAAATTTGAATTAAAAATGGGTGTGACCGAGGCGACGAATGCGCAGAAGCAGGCATTGGAAGAACAGCTTGAAGAGAAAAACAAACTCTTGCAATTTCATGAAAATCGCGCACAAGAAGCCTTAGATCAAGTGGGAACAAATGCCGGTGATCTTGCGCGTCTCAATGAAAAGATTGAAGTCCTTAGCTTAGAATTAAAAGAGCAGCAAAATCTTTTCCAAAAAACAGAAATAGCGAATAGAGAACTCCAAAATCAAGTACACCGTTTAGAAGAAGAACAATCGGCGGCTGGTCAGGCAGAATGGACATCTGCCAATGCCGCTCTTGAAACACAGATAAAGGCTTTTGAGACAGAAATTTCTGAACATCTAGATAAAGCCGAAGGAATGTCTGCACAGATAACAGCTGCGGAAAAGGCTGCCGCTGATGAAAGAACGAAACGCGAAGAAGCCGAACAAAAAATAAAAATACTCATGGAAGAAGCACAGGAACGCCATCAAGAAACGGCATCATTAGCGGCGGAGCTGGAAAGTTTTAAGGTTCAAATTGGACAATTAAATTCAATTGGCGAGAAGAGCAGTCTTCTGGAAGAGCAGACCGGTGCTTTGCAACAAGAACTGGCGCAGCAAAAAGAAGCCCTGACTGCAGTACAGACAGAAAAGGAAGCTATTGAAAAACGCTTAGAGGAAGAGAATCTTCGCCTTGAAGAAATGTCCAAGCAATTTGAGGAGAAACTACGCGAGAAAGAAGAAAAAGAGAATGTCGCTTTGCGGACTCTTCAAGAAGAAGTGGCACAAAAATCTGCGGATTTAGAAGACCTTCAATCGAAATTGACACGGACTGAAGAAGAACGAAGCCAAGTCACTCTTGCGCAGGAGACCCTGTTAAAAGAAAAAGAAGAGGCGCGTTTGGCCGGTGAGAAACAGCAAGCCGAGCACGAACAATCTTTAGCGCAAATTAATACACTGACTGAAAAAGTGGCGCAGTTGGAAAAGACACTTGCTGATTCTTTGTCGCCGGAAGAACTCGCCGAATTAGAACAAAAAGTTGTCGAAGAGCGTAAGCGTGCCGATATGCTGCAAGAAATGTATGACCATGAAATAGCCAATGGCACCAAGGCAAATTTGGCACGCCAATATGCGGATGTACTTGACGAACTTGAAAAAGCACGAGAAGAATTGCGCCGCTACCGTTCTACTTCACAGGGCGATGCTTGAAAAAGAACGACACTTGGGGCAGAGCAGTAATGCTTGAGCGAATGTTTTTCCATTACTAGTCTTCAGCTTCAAATAAAGCTTTGAGAAAGACTTTCTGTGCCGATTACCAACCTTAAGAAGATACTCCCAACACCTTGTATACCCATGAATTTATCTGTTGTTAGCGGCAAAGATTTCGTGCTTCAAGATGCCGAAAGCGGTGAAGCTAATGGGCAAGGTCAAATAAATACCAACAGTTACTGTAATAGCCGTACCGGAAAATATGGCTAGCATAATGGCGATTTGATATTTGATCGCCGTAACGGGATCAGCGCCTCCTAGAATTACGCCGGTCATCATGCCCGGCAAAGATACAACTCCCATGGTTGCCATGGTGGCTATGGTCGGCGCAAGTGCCGCGTTCAGCGCCTCACGCAGGAATGGGTGAATGGCTTCGCGCAGACGTGCCCCACAGGAGAGGCTATGAAAATAAACCTTCTCGTTTTTGCGCAGCGCGTTATAAAAGCCGTGGATACCAACAATGTCCGCGCGCAAGCAATTTCCTAAAATCATGCCTGCGATAGGTACCACATATCGCGCGTCAAATAAGGGGGCAGGACGAATGATCATCAAGACCAGAAAAAAAAGGGGAATCAACACGCCCACAGACAGTGCCAGCGCGAGGGGAAACCAATATAATCGTAAGCGCAGCCCGCATCCCTTTACAATCGAGGCGTCGGCAACCAAAACCATGACGGCTATCCATGCAGCGTTTAACCAAATATTATTCCATAAAAATAAATACTCGAGATAGAAGCCGATAAATAACAGCTGTACGGTCATGCGCAGGACACTGGTGAAAGTCGAACTTAATAAGGGTACACTATGCCACAAAAAAATCACTATCGGAAAGAGCAGCAAACCATAACCGGCGATGAGTTGGCCTGAAGAGATTTCTACCGTAGTCACTGTTGCTCCCTTTTTAATGAACCGTCGGCCAATCGGTAAATGGGATTATCAAAAACGAAATGATGGATATCGTGCGACACGGACAAAATAGCGAGATCTTTTTGATCAGCCAGATAATCACGGATCAGCAGTTTGGTCGTGGCATCCAGCGCCGAGGCAGCTTCATCTAACAGCAAAATCGGTCGTTTCAACAATAAGGCCGCTATCAAGGCGATGCGCTGCTTTTCGCCTCCGGAAAGACTGGTAATTTCCTGATCTAAGAAAGAATCAGACAAGTTGAAGCGCTCCAATAACTGAGACGCTTCCTCTTCGCAAAATCTTAGATGTTGATTGGCTTGAAAAGAAAAAGGGCGCATAAGTATCTCTCTGACCCGTCCCTCACCGAGTTCCGGTTCTTGGGCAACATAAGCAAGCTGCGGTCTGAGTCCCCAAATCTTTCGCCCATTGACAGCGACTCCTTGAACACTTATTTCACCTGCAAATGGAACAAAGCCCAAGATGCATCGGAGGAGGGTAGATTTACCGGAACCTGAAGGGCCGGTAATCGTCAATTTATCGCGCCGGTTCAACTGAAGAGAAAGGGCATCAAATAAAGACGCCGTACTCAGTTGAACGCTGAGATTTCGTATACATAAAATTTCGTCTTGTTTCATGAGAGCTTTTTTAATCGCTGTGCATATGTCGGTTGTAATCGATTGAGTTTATACAAGTATATACCAGTCACGGATAAAAAGCTTTGCGAGAGACTTGGAGAGAAGCGGAAGAAGAAATGGGCTGTCTACCAATGATCGAGAAAATCCGATCCGTTGTAAGGATACCTACATCGGCTTCTCGAGACGTTGCTCTACCCTTTTCTTTGCAAAGCATAAGGCACCTTAGGCGTGGGGATGGGCGTCACGGTAGACCTGTTTCAATCGTTCAATGCTGACGTGGGTATAAATCTGCGTGCTTGAGAGACTTTCATGTCCTAAAATTTCCTGGACAACACGCAAATCTGCGCCGGCGTCTAAATGGTGGGTGGCGCAAGTGTGGCGCAAGGTATGGGGTGATACATCGGAGCGATGGGGGAGGGTCAGCAATACATAGCGCTCTACAACACGCTGGATACTGCGCGTTGTGAGCGGACCGCCGCGGTGATTCACAAATACGACGTTATGGTCGGGGGCTCCCAATTGATTGCGGCAAAAAAGGTATTCATCAAGGGCTGCCAGGGCATACGAACCTATAGGTACGATACGTTCTTTTTTTCGTTTTCCTAAAACACGCAGCGTTTGTTGTGTTGCGAAAATATCGGTTAGGACAAGTCCCGCCAATTCAGCGGCACGGAGCCCGCAAGAATATAAAACCTCAAGGAGCGCACGATCACGTTTATCTAAAGGCGTTTTAGTATCGGGCGCTTCAAGGAGTTGGGTCACCTCAGGGATGGACAACACGTCAGGCAATGATTTTGTCATCCGTCCTGAGCGCAGTCCTTCTGTGGGATTTGTTGGGATTTTTCCCATACGCTGGAAATAAGAGAAGGCGGAACGAAGGGCGGCTAATTTCCGCGCCGCTGTCCGCGAGGTACTGCCTGAAGTCTGGAGATGCGCCAGAAAGGCGCGGATTTCCTGTTTACCCGCCCGGCGGAGTGTGGTGAAAGTTGCCGATGGCCGGAGGTCTTCGCTGTCGCGCTGAAAAGCAAGAACGCCATTTTCCATAAAATCGCAAAACATAGCGAGGTCGTTGGTATAGGCGCGTAAAGTGTGGGGTGAGAAATTTCGCTCCACGCGCAAGTAATTAAAATAATGCATCATGTCTATAGAGGACATAGGTCTTCGGTTTTCTTTTCATGGGAAGGTGAAATTGGTCTATGGATTCATTGGTGCTGCTATCAAAAGTAGATCATTGGGGATCTAGACTGATGCTATAAAAGGAAACACGTCTCTTCATTTCTTTCTAAAATGGAAATTAAACCATTGAAGTGATTTTTGAAAGAGGGAGGTCATCCCTCCAGCTTTGAAGGTTGCGGTCGCTGCCTGAAATGTTGCCCGAAATCGTGCCATGGAGGACATGGCCTCTTTGTTCAATTGTGATGACAAGGGGATCCTTATATTTTCCTTGTCAATAAAGAGATTGGAAGGACAACGTTGACAGTAGCAGGGCAGCTCGCCGTTGAACATGCTGCGGCGCACCCCTTCCATATAAGCTCCCGTCCAAACTTCACGAAAAGAATGATCACGGATAGATAATGCTTCTGAGTCGTAAAAAGCGCAGCAGGGTCCCAATTGTCCATTGGGCATAATGGCGGCACTTAACCAAGGCTCATAACAAAACGCTCCTGCAAGTCCTTTTCCTGCAACGGAAGAAGCGGCACAATGTATTTCTCCCGTATCTTCAAGAGGCTGCTCATGAAGAAAACGGTCAAAATTCGTAAACACGTCTAAGGTTTTGGCGCGCTCCAGTGCCTTATTTACCAGTTCAGGGAGCTGTGCTTTTTGTTCTTCATTTAATGCGAGTTGCTCCGTTGCCTCATTATCGACAATGAGCCCGGACAAGAAAATGACTACTCCCGGTTCAATAGATGCGGCAAGCTCAACAAAACGGTCAAGTTGATTGTAGGATACATTGGTTAAGGTAGCGTTGAGAAGAAGCGTGGGCGACGTGAGCCCCGTCTCTTTTTTTCGTTGTGCAAGATAACGCATATTGGCAATGGCTTTATCGAAACCGGAGCCTCGGATAGCATCATTGCTTTGCGCATCGGCGCCATCAATACTAAATATAATTTCTTGAACGCCCTTGCCCATCAGATTGTCCATCATGGGCGGGGTAAAGAGCGTACCGTTCGTGTGAATCCAGCTGGTCATACCATAGTGCGCCATTTTTTCCAACATGGAACTTATTAATTTGTGCCGCACCAAGGGTTCGCCGCCTCCTAAAAAGATCCAATGGCGGATATCCATTTCGGCGCCCTCATCAACGAGACGCAGCCACCGTTCATCAGGCAATTATGACCGGAAACTGCGATCCCAATCAGCCCAGTGGCGCCAGCAATGACGGCAGTTAAGATTGCATTTATTGGTAAGGAATAAGCTGACCCGTTCGGGACCGGGCGGCAGTGCCGGATTCTCCAACCACCGATGCATTCGATCTAAAGCGTTATTAATTTCCATGGGATGTTTTTTCTAAGCCTATAAACAAAAGATCATCAGACACAATTGATAGGAAAATTATGGGAAAATAAGTCTAGCAAAAGATCTTCCTGAAGAACAAAGGCTAGAAAGTTCTCACATCTCCTTAAAAAAGCTTTTCTTTTCTTCAGGATACACTTGTATAATAGGACAATCAATTGAAAAAAGGAAATCAGGAATAGCTCATGCAACCGATTATGGCACAACGCATTGTAAATTGGCAGCAAGGAATACAATCGCCTCCCTATGAACTGATGATTTGTCCGACCCATCGGTGTAATCTGCGCTGCGCTATTTGTGCGCGAAGCTGGGAGGGCGATACTGCCGGCGTGCTCTTTGACGAGTTACCCGATGAACGATGGCTTCGGCTGCTGGATGAAGCTGCTGCTATGGGCGTGCGATACCTCAATATTGGCGGCGGCGGAGAACCGACATTACGCCGTGATTTGATCATGGATCTTTGTTCGAAAGCCAAAGCCGGTGGTATGGAAGTACATCTCCAAACAAACGGAACCACCTTATCAAAAGAAGACTGGGAAAAACTTCTCAACATCGGGCTGGACTATATCACGGTTAGTGTGGATGGACCCACTGCTGCAATTAATGATGCTATACGCTTTGAAAAGGCCTTCGATAAAACGGTGACCCGTTTGGGATGGCTGCATCAGTTAAAGAAAGAACGCCGTTCCCCTTTACCGAAGCTGCAAATTAATATGGTCTTGAC